>NZ_JAVKGN010000003.1 GCF_031432215.1 Halodesulfurarchaeum sp. HSR-GB
ATATGTTCGAATTCGGTTACTATCTTGAGAACATCGCCCCGGGGCCTCAAATGAATAATCGTTGCAACATTTGTTAGAGCCCCCAGAATGCGGCGATCCCGAGGGTCGTGACAACGGCCAAGATCACCTGGAGGGGCCCGCCGACTCGGATGTAGTCACTGAAATCGTATCCACCGGGACCATAGACGAAGAGGTTGGTCTGATACCCAACTGGCGACATGAACGCCGTACTGGCGGCGAACGTGACTGCAAGAACGAAGGCAAATGCGTTGGCGTTCAACTTGGCGGCCGCGTCGACAGCGACGGGGATGAGCAACACGACGCTGGCCTGGTTGCTAACGAGGTTGGTAATCGCAGCGGTCAGCAGATAGAACAGTCCGAGGACGGCGATCGTGGGCAAGAAGTCAGCCGTCGAGACGACGAGCGTGCTGAGCAGATCGGCACCACCCGTCTCCGATAGTGCCCTGCCGAGCGGAATGACGCCGGCTAGGAGGAAGATCACATCCCACTGAACGGCATCGTACGCCTCTGCCGGTTTGATGATACCGGCGACGATCATCACGAGGACGCCGCCGAGCGCAGCCACCATGATCGGCAGGATGCCGAGTGCCGCCACTCCGACGACCGAGAGCACGACACCGACTGCGATCGGGAGTTTCGACGACCGGAACTGCTGGACGGCGAGTTCGCCAGCCACGATCATATTCGGATCGTCCGCGAGTCGGTCGACGGTGTCGGGGTCGGACTCGATGAGGAGCAGGTCGCCCGGACGGATTCGATACTCTGTAAGGCGTTCGTAGGCGGTCTCACCGCCACGACGGATGGCCAGAACAGCCGTCTGATACTGGTCTTGAAACCGTGACGACTCGGCCGTTTCGCCGACGAGATTGGACCCGGCGGTAACGACGATTTCGACGAGCGTTTGCTCGGGGCCAAGCGCGTCGAAACCACCTGGCGGCGTGACTTCCGAAACAATTTCGATTCCCTCTACCCCGTGTAGCGTCCGTAACGCGTCTTCGGTGAGCCGGATCGTGAAGGTGTCCCCCTCCCGTATCGTCATGGACAGTTTCGGCTCTCGATAATAGTCACCATCACGAATCAGTTGAGTGACGTTCGCTTCGAATTCGACCGCTTCGAGCGCCTCTTGGAGCGTCAAGCCGACGAACGGCGATTCTTCGCCCACGATCACTTCCGTGAAAAATTCTTCCTTTTGGGCCGTTTCGAGCTTACTGCGAGGTGTCACATGAGAGGGAGCAAGCCAGTATCCGATCGTAAGGAGGTACACCCCGGTGACGAGAAATACCACGAAGCCGAGGTGGGCGAACTCGAACATCGAGAACGCGTGCAGAGATGGGTAGTCGGCAGCGAGTCGGCTCGCCACGTCGCTGGCTAGGAGGTTCGTGGACGTGCCGATGAGCGTGAGCATTCCACCAGCCATCGACGCGTAGGAAAGCGGAATGAGCAACTTTGAGGGCGACGTTCCGTTCTCGTGAGCGAGGTCGCTCACCATCGGCAACAAGATGGCGACGGCCGCGGTGTTGTTGATGATTCCCGAGAGTGGACCAACGAGCCCAACCGTTGCGCCGAGTTGTTTGTGTTCGCTTTCGCCTGTAAACGAGGCGACTATCTTCTTAAGACGCTGAATCGCCCCCGTCCGACGGACGCCTTCGCTCAGGATCATCATCGCGAGAATCGTGATCGTTGCGGGGTTCGAGAATCCGGAAACGCCTTCGCGCGGCGAAACGCCCGTCCACGGACCGAGTATCATAAGCGTCACCATGATCCCGATCGCTGTGACGTCGATCGGGACGGGTTCGGTGACGAACAAAATGAAAGCGACGAGAATAATCAGAAAGATGAGGAGCGTCCCAACAGTCACTGCAGACATCGATATATATTAATAATCATGGTGGTAGTTGGATGTACTGGTCGATAATCACTATCGAGCGGTTACACGGGGATTCCACGAGATGAGCCTGGCCAAGGTGATGGGTGGCGTGTATTGAATCAGTCGGTGTTACCTGACGACAGTGACCGGAATGGTAGTACGCTCAACTACGTCTCGTGCCACGCTGCCCAAGAACTCAATAGTTCGTTCGGACCAGCCCCGGTGACCAACGTAGAGCGTGTCGAACTCTCCTTTCTCGGCATATTCGGGTATTCTCTTCGCCGGTTTTCCGTAGAGTAATTCTCCAGACACGGTTTGCCCCCGCTCCGCTGCAAACTCGATCGCCTCGTCTATGATCGCTCGACCGTGCTCCTCTGCGGCGTCAAGGCTATCGATGACTAGCCGGTCCCTGCGGTCGGACCCGGATATCGGTTCTCCACCACCAGCGTCATAGATATCCGGTTCGATTGCGTGGATTACCGTGATTGATCCGCCGGTCGCGTTAGCGATGTCCGTAGCATACGCAAGTGCCCGATTGCTCTCTTCTGATCCATCAACGGCGACAAGTAGTTCCATACCAAACCTTTAGCACCAGACCGGTTAAATCGACTGCCCCGTCCGACCACCCGAGAATGGTCTTCTGCCTCTAGAGGCTCAATAGCCATATTAGCCAAGCGGAAAGAAAATAGACACCATCATTTTATCCACATTCTAACCGTAGTTGGTACTATGATCTCACGGATCCTCGTTCCGATGGACGACTCGGAGATGGCCCAGCGAGCGCTCGAGTACGCCCTCGAGAACCATCCCGACGCGGAGATCACCGTCTTGCACGTCGTGGGCGGACCGTCACTGTGGGGAGGAGCAGCCACGTCGCTTGCTCTTGAAGAGGATGTTGAAGAGGCCGCAGAGGAGCGCGCAGAGGACATATTTGATGACGCCAAGAAACTTGCCGGCGAGTACGATGTCGAGATCACCACCGAGGTTCAACTGGGCCATCCGGCTCGAGCGATTGTGAACAGCGCCGACGATTTCGATGCGGTCGTCATCGGGAGCCACGGCGGCTCGTTAGTCGATCGACTGGTCGTCGGGAACGTCGCCCAGAAAGTGTTCCGCAACTCGCCCGTCCCTGTGATCGTCGCTCGGTGAGTGGCTGCGACTGAGACCGATGGACGGACGTGGTGTTCTCTTAGGCGAGGAGTGAAAACAAGCCATAGGATCCCACGACCGCCATCGTCGGCGTGATGACCCAGAGCGCCACGATACGTGCCGTAGCTGCGGGGTCAAACAGACTTTCGGCGGACAGTTCCTCCGGGTCTTTCTCGCCAATGCTAGACACACGATCCCCGGATGCGTGCTGCCTGTCCGGGTGAGGAGACTCGCCTTCAGCGAGTTCGCCCACAGTCGGGCCCGCAGCGACCCCCTTGTCGTCCTCAACTGGGTGAAGTTTGAGTGCACCAGTCGTAAACGTTGGAGCGGATTCATCGGCAGGGGACTGTGTGACTATTTCTGCGAGCGTCCGCGCTCGGCTTGCACGGCCCCACCCGAGCCCAATGATGCAACTGGTGGTACTCACGGCGAGGCTGGCTGGAATTCCGAGCCACGAGAGGATAGTGATGATCGTCGCACCCACGGTCGAAACGATGAGCGCTGCCAGAATCGGCATGTCAGTAACATCGTTGCCAACGGTTGCCAGCGTCCGCCGGGCAATCGTGAATCCGCCCACACTGATGGCCCCGACCGCGAGGAGAATCGCCGGGCTGGGGTCGAGGGAACCGTTGCCGACGAGCGGGGCGACCGCGTTCGCCGCGTTCGAGGCTCCGGCGCTGAACCCCATGTAGCAGGCAATTGCCACCACAAGCGCCGACCCGATCAGATCCCGAGGTGCCACGTTATCGTTGACCGATAGCTGTGGGAGCCCCCCCTGGGTATCGATTGCGATCAACGGGTTCGTGAGGCGACCAAATTCGAATTTGGCGTCGAGGTGCGGGTACAGATATCTGCCGATAAACGCACCTGTGAAGACGGCGATCAACGGGGCGACGATCCATGCCGACAGGATAGTAAACATCAGCGCAGTGTTGAGCGTCCCCGTTGCCAATCCGAGTCCGACGATTGCTGCGACGGCTGTCATCGAGGTTGACGCCGGGACACCGTAGAGGTTCGAGATCAGGAGCGCGAGCCCGGTGAAAAAGAGGACGCCAACGCTCGCTGCGGGTGTAAAGGCTGCTGCATCGACGATTTCGGTACTCATCGTCGTGATGACCTTCCGCCCGATCGTCCACGCTCCGAGGAACGCGAACACGGTAAACAGTGCTCCAGCGGTGACTTTTCTGACGGCCCGGCTGCCGACCGCCGGACCGAAGGCAACACCGGTTGATGACCCGCCGATATTGTACCCGACGAATACTGCTACCAGAAACCCCAAGAGAATCAGTAATTCTGCCACGTGTCTGCGATTCGGTTCCCACACGAAAAAATAGTGCCGTTTCACTGCTGAACTGTTGGCTACGAGCGATAGACGCAGTAATACGGAGATTTAGTGATTCACAACTGAAGTCCCACTAGTCTCTACCGATTCGTCTCCACACGGGTTGTCCAAAGATCAGTGACTGATATGCGCGTGTAGTAGCAGTGTCTGTCAGTCCCGTCTGTGACGCTTGCTCGGGCTGTAGACCGGCGTCAGTATTGTTAGCCTCATTAGTGGTACCGGCAGAACAGCCACACGGTACGTTTCGTCTGCCTGTAGGTCGCCAAGGCGGGGCTCTTGCTCCGGTACCTCAACCATATCGCTCGTTACACTCTTTGAACGTGCCCAAGGACAGACAACGAAGTTGCTCTGAAGTCTACATTTATAGACTTCACACCGGATACGCGACGGAGAATACAGTATTTTGCTGTCTGCAACTACTCCGGCGCTACAACGTCCTCACACGCCGGATACTCAGTCCACACGCCCTCGGCGCCGTCGTCCTTCTCGTACTCAATAAGAATCCACGCTTCCGATATGTTCTCACCACATTCCGGACAGCGACCGAGAATCGATTCGTCAGCGTTCATGGAAAGGGATGGAAGGAGCGTGTGACAGTGTTCCTTCCAAATGAATTTCAATCGAGCTTGAACCTAAGCCTTTGGCGGCTTTGCGGGTCGAACGCACCGGATTTCCGGTGGATACAGATCACCAGTAGAATTAATTCATAGCCACCAAAACCTCCGAATCCATGAGTGTCCGCACAGTACTTACTCGGCTGCTGCCCGGCGACGAGACAGAGGTCGTCGTGGAGTGCCGTCAGTGCGGTGAGAATCTTGGGTCGGGCGCAGATGAGTGTCCCAAGTGTGGGTCAGACGAGATAGCGCGCTTCCAGATTTCAGAGTGAACTATAGCGTTCGGGATACATCAGTCAATATCAACCAGATATATTCTACCACTAGAAAGGTCGATATCTATGTCCTCTGTCCTGACCGGTTATGTTCTCGTAGATCAGTTCCATCTCATGCCAGAGTCGCGTCTCCCATCTTGTATGCTCCGAAGGAATCAATTTGCGGGTTGTCAGCTAATCGTGTGACCAATACAAACGATCGGCCTTGTTTAGACGCTCCCGAAATCGTGAGTTAGCGCCTGTATTGGCTGAGCAGGATCAGTGTATAAGAGCCTCTCTGTCTGATTTTGTGCTTCGGATAGCAACCGTTACGTCCGATCTACACCGGGTCTAAACAAGGCCCAAACGATCTATTCAGCAGGACCCGATGCTAATTGCCTACTGAATGTCGAGGTTCTATATCCGCTGTCAGTCGGCGAAACGAGGAGGACAGTCTATGGCCAGGGGATCCACAGGAACAACTCACTACTGACAGTAGTCAATCACCCGCGAATCCTGTAGATGGTTTTAGTAAACGTAACGAGATGCATAGCTATGGACACATTACAATCGAACGGCAGTCCGTTCTGGGAGTACCGATGGTAAACGTCGCGCTCTCAGTGGGACAACTCGTCTTAGCGCTGTTTCTCGTGGTGCTCAACGGCTTTTTTGTCGCTGCAGAGTTCGCCTTCGTTCGGATTCGGGGGACATCGGTTGACCAGCTCGTCGAGGAGGGGCGCCCGGGGTCGGGGACACTCCAAGGAGTAATGACCAATCTCGATAACTACCTCGCCACGACGCAACTCGGCATCACCATCGCCTCGCTCGGGTTGGGGTGGGTCGGCGAACCCGCCGTGGCGGCGCTCATCGAACCCGTACTGGAACCGATTCTCCCGGCGGGTCTCATCCATCTCGTCGCGTTCGCAATCGGCTTCAGTCTCATCACGTTCCTCCACGTCGTCTTCGGTGAACTCGCGCCGAAGACGATCGCAATCTCCCAAACCGAGCGACTCTCGCTGTTTCTCGCCCCGCCAATGAAGTTCTTTTATTACATCCTCTATCCGGGAATTGTGGTGTTCAACGGGGCAGCCAACGCGTTCACGCGGTCGCTCGGTGTGCCGCCCGCTTCCGAAACGGATGAGACACTCGGTGAGCGAGAGCTCCTCCGAGTACTAACACGGTCGGGCGAGGGAGGGGACATCGACGTTGCGGAAGTGACGATGATCGAGCGGGTCTTCGATCTCGACGACATCGTGGTGCGGGAGGTCATGGTTCCACGACCGGACGTGGTGAGCGTTCCGGCCGATGCCCCCCTCTCCGACCTCCAGTCGATCATCCTCGAGGCTGGTCATACGCGCTATCCAGTTCTCGATGCCGACGACGGCGACCAGGTGATCGGATTCGTCGACGCCAAGGACGTGTTACGAGCCGAGGTGGAGGGCGAGGACGCCGAGGTAGTCGGCGACATCGCCCGCGAGATCGTCATCGCTCCCGAGACGATGGCACTGAGCGATCTCCTGAGACAGTTCAGAGAAGATCAACAGCAAATGGTCGCAGTTATCGACGAGTGGGGGGCATTCGAGGGGATTGCAACGGTTGAAGACGTCGTCGAGGCGCTCGTTGGAGACCTCCGGGATGAGTTTGATATGGACGAGCGTGAACCCTCGATTCGCCGGCGTGGCGATGAGGGGTACGACATTGACGGGGGCGTCCCGCTATCGAAAATCAACGACATGATCGAGGGAGAGTTCACAAGTGAAGAGGTCGAAACGATCGGTGGACTGGTACTCGAGCAACTCAACCGCGCGCCAGAACGTGGCGATCGCGTTGAGGTCGACGGGTACGTCGTCGAGGTGACGAGCGTTGAGGGGACCCGAATTTCGACGGTCTGGGTTCACGAACATGAAGAGGATGATTCAGTGGTGGACTGATCGGGATTATGGTAGCCGGTCGGAGGTTCAGAGACCCTCGACCGGCAGAGTATGAGATTCGCATGAAAGCGAATCGATGGACGACTACGATACCATATACGCGTGTTATATTCAGCACGCTCTCAAAGACTTATCCGGATTCTGGAAGGACCCGAGTGCTGAATCAAGACGACTTGAACCGCCTTGTCGACGTAGTCGATTATCCCGTACTCCGACTTGGCCACGATCCAGAGCGGGATCTGGACGGCCGTATACGGAATCCCGATCAGGTAGAGCAGTCGACGCCGATAGTCGAAGAAGAACAGCACAAGTGCGCCAGCATAGCCAACACCTGCGAGTGCAACAGGAATCCGCCCCTCGACGATACCAGCATACACGTGGATGACACCAGTGATGACGACCAACGCAACTGCCAGCCACTGGAGCTGGGTAAGTGACCCTATCCGACCCGACGACGTATTTTGCGTAGACATCACAATACTAAATCGTTCGGGATAGGAGATAAGGACGGTTATTATTATACTATAGATGTCATCATACGACGTGCATTACACGGTTGTGCCGGTTTCTCAGTCAAGATGGTTGTAGCTACGCTTTCGCCCGGAAGAGAACAGTATCCACACAACTGATTCGTTCCTCACTACCAGCTATGCATTGAGATGGCCAGTCTCAACTTCTGTAACTCTACTGTGTCCCTCGTTGACGCTGCATCGTCAGCGCCCTCAAGATGCCAAATACTCCGGTTATAACGCTGTTCTAACGTCCCTCTCGTCTAACCTAATTCCGTTTATGCAGCCCCGAATACACCCGATAATGACCGAGATCTCCGATTCACTGCGCTTGCTCTACGAGACGGCGCTTGAAGAACGCGAAGATGAATATGTACACACCTTGCCGAAGGAACCCGTTGAGAATAGTTCACTCACCAACGATATCGTCTATCGTGTTGCCCTCCTGGAGTCGGCAAGCGAATCTCGGCAGTCCAAGCTGGATCCGTCCGAGACGACCCACGGGAGACCGAGCCCACCGATGAACAACGGATTGAGTCACAGGACCCACCAGTCGAAGCTGGTGGCGTCCGGTCGGTGACCATCGATACGCTCGGCGATCAGGGCGACGGGATCGCGAAATTTGAACGTGCATACATCGTGATTGTCCCTGGCACGCAGCCCGGCGATCGTGTTGACGTCAAAATCACCAACGTTAACGACTCAGTTGCCTTCGCCGAGCCGGTTGGCAAAGCCGAAGTTCGCTAGCGACGTACAATCTCACCCTCTGCTGTCTGCGCATTCATCGGAGAACTCTAGGAACACAAATCATTTGGTGTATTCATTAGTTGTGTTCTTGGATGATGTTCATAAGATGTATTCATGAATTGTGTTCACTAGTAGTGTTCATTAGTGTGCGTAGTGGCATTCAATAATGAATTGATGAACCGAACTTTCAAGACGAGTTGTATCCATGGCATGAGTATGTTAGCGTACTCGACGTACAGTGAGGCTGGGGGGGTTGGGAAAACCACCACAGCTGCAAATTTAGCTGTTGCTCACGCTCGTGCCGGACTCAAACCTCTCGTTGTCCCGCTAGATCCACAGGACGGCAACCTTTCCCGATTATTCGGCGTTGACACCGACCGCACCGAATCGGTCGATAATATCGTCCGCCACATGATCCGCCGGCCACAGGGCGACTTCGACGACCTCATTCGAACGGTAGAGGGGGTGGATATCGTGCCGGAGCACAACATGCTCTCAGACCTCGCAGAGTATCTCCAGCGGGAGAAAGACCAGGCGGAAGCCATGGGTGAAGCGTTCGGGATGCACGCACAGTTGTTACGCATACTTCGAGATGCTGGTGTGCCGGACAAGTATGACGTCCTCATCTGTGACCCACCAGCAACGGAGGGGCCACACCTCTACAACGCGATTCACGCGACGCGATCACTGGTCATCCCGGTCGAGCCAAGCGCGAAAGGCCGGGCTGCCGTTCAAGGGCTAGAATCACTTGTGGCTGGCCTTGAAGATCAACTGGACGTCGAGGTTGGCGTACTCGCTGCAGTCCCGATGGGGTTCAAGAATACACGGGACCAACAGACGATCCTTGACGAGATCGACTACCCGATTCCGGAAGTAATCGGTGAGCGTGCATCCCTGATGGAGGGGTGTTGGATGGAACAGTGCTCCGCGTACACGTACGTCCGCGAACACCGTGATCGACAACGCGACTACGAGATCGAGACGCTCGCTCAGTTCGATCGCATTGCACGCCACCTGGAGGAACAGGTCGGCCTGGAAGCCCCGAATC
Organism: Halodesulfurarchaeum sp. HSR-GB; assembly: GCF_031432215.1. Lineage (NCBI taxonomy): Archaea > Methanobacteriati > Methanobacteriota > Halobacteria > Halobacteriales > Halobacteriaceae > Halodesulfurarchaeum > Halodesulfurarchaeum sp. HSR-GB. Next base: position 9,483 of record NZ_JAVKGN010000003.1, read on the forward strand.
CGCCTGAATCCGGGGACCTCGACCACGAGGTGCTATCCGTATGACGGGCATGAAGGAGGGCGCCGGCGAAGACCCATTCGCCAGCGATGATGACGCAAACGCGGAGCCTGCCGCGGACGAGCGGGCCACCGGCGCTGAGGAAGAATCCGATCGCAGGACCGACGACGGCAACGGGCGCCAAGGGAAGGAGCAGCAGCAATCGATGCGGATTCCATATAAATTCCGACGCGACGGCGTCCAGGACGGTCGAGATCGCGTCCCGCTATTCATCCAGGAGGACACCAAAAGTGAGGAACGAGATGCCCAACGGGAGCTTGAAGACCGATTCGACGACGACGTCTCGCTTACGGACCTGCGCGAAGCCGTGATGAAAGCGGGGCTCCAACATCTCGACGAAGTCGAAGCAAACCTGGAAGAGTGGGGATACGGGATGACATTCAACGAGTGACACAGGGTAGCAAGGGAATACTACCTGGTGGGATTACAACGTCCTTTTGCTTATAAGGAGTTTAAGTGGCGAACCTAACCCTGCTGAGACGAAAATAGGACTGAAAGACACCCTCGACGAGGCTTGAAGTGATGGATATCTCAGAGGATCCTCACAGGCCGTACGAAACGGAGAGACAGCCCGTCAATCGACCCGAAGAAGCGGTACGTCCGGATGGCGACAGGGTCTCCGTCGTCGACGTCGGCTTTGCGCACGTATTCGCTTTCCTCGATCTCGTAAACCGCCGATTCGGAGAGGTCGGTCACATCGAGCGCGTCGTCGACTTTCTCCCGATCGACAGCCAGAATCCGCTCGCGGGGAATCCCCGCGTCCTCGAGCACGCCGATGACCTCGTCGTCGTCCTTCAGCGAGCGATTGCGGCGACTCGTTCGCTGGACCGACCCATACTGGCCGTGGACCGGCTGGTCGTGGTGGAGCCGCTCGAGGAGCACCTCATACACGTCCTGGCGAGATCGCCGGCGTTGCGCTGGACGTCAGAGAGGAGCGTGTAGAGGTTGATGAGCACCGGTGTCTCACAGTCCTCGAGCGCCGTCGGATCGTGGTGTTCGAGGGCATCGATCAGCAATAGCATATCGGGGTAGACGTCGAGATCGGGTTCCGTGCGATCCGCCGCATCGTCCTGGTCGGCGGCGGACCGGGTGGATGTCCCGGTGATGAGCTGGGACGTCGTCGGCTCGTCGGTTTCAGTGAGCGTCCCCGCTCGGTCGTCGATCTCGTAGCGGGGATGGAGACTGAGAACGGCCGCGTACGGGTCTGCGTCCGGGGGTAGGCGCTGGAGGTCGAAGGTCCCGCCAGTGTCGGTAATGTGCTCGGCTATCGTTTCGAACTGCTCGCGTTGGAGCGGCTGGGAGCCGCCTGCGACGACGAACTCGATGACGATACTGTCTGGAGACCGACGTCGATCCGACGCCGGCGAGCGAGCTGTCGATCCTCCGGCTCAGCGTTCCGTTGACCGAAACGAGCGACGACGTCTATGGGGAGCTGGCTGTCGCCGGCGACACCGTCACCGGCTCGCCGACAGATCTCTTGACCGCCGTCCAGGGGGCGCTCGACGCACACGATCCGGACATACTGGTTTGTTCGACGAGTGAGATCATCCCGACGCTATACGAGATGGCCACGGCTGCCGGCGTCGACGACTTCTCGCTGAGTCGGTGGCCGGACGTCGACTACCAGCAGCTCGCGAGCCGGTCGACGTACTCGAGCTACGGCCGCGTCGGTCACTCCCCGGCGCGGTACAACGTGCCCGGCCGGGCAATCATCGACGAGTCGAACACGTTCTTCTACGGGGAGACGAACCTCGAGGGCGTCCTCGACCTCGTGTCGCGCTCGAAAAAACCCGTCCAGGAGCTTGCGTGGGGGTCGATCGGGAACGTCCTCACCGCGATCCAGATCTGCGAGGCCCACGACCGCGGCGTCCTCGTCCCGTGGAACTCCTGGCACCACGAGTTCTACAAGCCGATAGGGACGCTCCACGACGCCGACCGCGGCGGCTTCATCTTCGCCCCCGAGGTCGGCCTCCACGAGAACGTCCACGAACTCGACTTCTCCTCGTTGTATCCGAACATCATCTGTACGCGGAACGTCTCGCCGGACGTCATCCGGTGTAGCTGCCACAGCGACCGCGACGACGTCCCCGACCTGGGGTACTCAATCTGCGACGACCGAGGCTACCTCGTCGACGTGCTGCAGCCGATCATCGACGCACGCGACGAGATCAAGGCGGCCATCCGTCGCGAGAAGGATCGGAACGATCCCGACGACGACCGACTGGCGGAGCTCGAGGGGCGATCGGGAGCGCTGAAGTGGATCCTGGTCGCCTGCTTCGGCTATCAAGGGTTCAGCAACGCGAAGTTCGGGCGCATCGAGTGTCACGAGGCGATCAACGCGTTCGCTCGCGAGATTCTGTTGACGGCGAAACAACGGCTGGAAGCCGGCGGCTGGCGGGTCGTCCACGGCATCGTCGACTCCATCTGGGTGACACCGGACCCCGACGTCGACAACGATGACCGCGAGGACCTTGAGGCGCTCGCGACGGCAATCACGGAGCGCGTCGAGATTCGGGTCGAACACGAAGCTCACTACGACTGGGTGGCGTTCGTGCCGCAGCGCGAGAGCGACGCCGGCGCGCTGACGAAGTACTTCGGCAAAGTGGCTGGCGACGACGAGTTCAAGATCAGAGGCATCGAAGCCCGGCAGCGCTCAACCCCGGCGTTCATCGAGGACGTCCAGCGGGATTGTCTCGACCGACTCGATGCCACGCGGTCACCGGACGCCGTACTCGACTATCTTCAGGACGCGATCAAGCGCCTCCACGCTGGAACGGTGCCGGTCGAGCAGCTCGTCGAACGGAATCGCGTCTCCAAGCCGCTGGAGGGATACACGCAGAACACTCAGAACGTGGCGGCGCTGAAGCGGGCTCGAGAGCAGGACCTCGCCGTCCACCCGGGACAGGATATCGAGTACGTAGTCGTCGACGACGAGAAGAGCTCGCGAGAGCGGGTCGTGTTAGCCCACGAAGAAAAAGACTCGTACGATGCGTCGTACTACGAGACGCAACTCGTCAGAGCTGTCGAGAGTGTGCTGTCACCGCTCGGATGGGACCGAACAGGGATCCGGCGGGAACTCTCCGGGACACGGGAGATGGACTTGACGGAATTTACAGCGGTCCGGAACGGATGATTTGTTATTAGATGTCGATAGCAGCCCTCTATCGACTTATCCCTCACTGAGTTGATGACGGTGCCTCGCTCGAAGGATAGATGTCACCTGAGGTGAGCAAAAACACAAGTGGACGACGGGGTCAATCCCATTCACACTCCGGGGGGTGCTCCGTTCAGCAAGACCCCCCGGAGTGTGAATGGGGGGAAATCAATCACACCGAGGGTGGGCAACCTATATGTGAATGGGGCGAATTGGTCCGTCCATGACAAACAACGATTCCACGCAAACAACCGTCGACGAGATATTAAATGTCGGTGAAGGAGATGGCGAAGACGAATCGGTCATTTTTGAGAAACCATGGTTGCTCGAGATCGATAACGTCCCTGACGCCAATCGGATCGTCGGTCGAGACGGTCACATCACGTTCTTGGCGAAGAATCTCCGGAAAATGCGGACAAATAGCGTCCCGGATAACGTCCTGGAGTGGGGTGAAACCGGGACGGGGAAGACACTAGTTGCCAGACACGTCTGTGAGCGACTCGAGGCAGCAACTGAAGGAACGGAGTCTCCGATCGTTACTGCATATATTAATCCAGATCCCATCTCTACGTATACCTCCACCTTCCGAAAGATTGCAGAACAGGTGAACGCTAAAGCAGAGAACCCGATTGATGTCCCCTATCAAGGTCTCTCAGCAGAACATTATCGGGATCAGAAGCTGTGGCCCGTTGTTGAGAGGGAGTTCTCTGGCGGTCTCGTCGTCATCATCGATGAAATCGACAAGCACGGCGAAGTCAACGAAGTACTCTACACGCTATCACGGACACAATCAAAAGATGACGTTGACATCCCAGTCATTACAATCGGAATTTCGAACGACATCGAATTCAAAGGAGAAATCGAATCACGGGTTCAATCGACTCTCCAGCCAGAACACCGAACGTTCACGCCGTACGAAGAAGATCAGCTTATCGCTATCCTCGAAAATCGGCGAGACGCATTTTACGATGGTGTCCTCGATAACGAGGTGATTCCAACAACAGCTGAACTCGCAGCTGAAGAACACGGTGATGCTCGACGTGCAGTCCGATTATTCCGGAATGCAGGTGAAATCGCCGACGAAGAAGGCGACGACATCGTGACAGCTAATCACGTTCTAGAGGCTGACGAACTCGTCGAAGTTGAACTCTTTATGGAGATGGTGAAGGGCACTCCGTTGTCCGGGAAATTACTCCTGTTTTCTCTCACACGTCTTGACCGGAATGATCCGGAGAAAGAATGGTTCCGAACGTCAGAGATCCACGAGGTTTACCAGACAGTAGCACGGGACGTCGAGGTGGAGCCGAAGGGGTACAATCGTGCGCTCGAACTCCTGAACAAACACGTGACAACAGGAGTTCTTGAATCAAAAAAGAAGGAAGGCGGAGATCAAGGAAAATTCAGATCGTATTCGCTCCAGGGTGACGTAGAGAGCACTCGAGCTGGACTGATCAATTCAACACCGGAACTCCAGACGCTGATGGGATGGTAACACCCCCACCCCTCGGTGTGAATGGTCTGCCATAGGTTACGGCGATTGTAAGGATAGAGCTGGGTTGTAGGAGCGGTTTTCATTTATCGGATGGAACAGAAACGAGTGTTGAGTGTCTTTCACGTGTTAACCCGGTTGTTTGTGGTAGCTTGCTGGTGTACCGCACCGAACTAGTAGTTATCTTTATTACACACTAGCCGAAACAATCCACCAAGTAGAATAATACTCAAAAGCGAGGCACTTGTACCGATGCCAATACTCTGTTGGAGAGGCGAGAAATCTCTAGCCGTCCCACGACTCTCACTATTAGGATCTTCTTAATTGTGGTGCACGGGGTGGTGAACCATTCACACTGAGGGGTGTGGGGGTGATTGGTTCATGAATACTCCACGTATTTCTACTCCTCCTATGGATAGGATGTAATGTCGAGCAAAGATGGTTGGCTGGCCATTCACACCGAGGGGTGTCGGCTTGACGGGCCCAATTCACACTCTGGGGGCCTCAAGTCGGCTATCCATTACGCGTTGCTGAGACAAACATCGGCCGGGTTCGTCAGCTGGTCTTCAAGTCCAGGTCTCCGCTCAGAGAGTGTTAACACACTCGACGAGATCGTCTTCAGTAACCCACCGACACAATCGACCTCCGTCGTCCAACATCTCGAAAATAGCCGTCTGCATTCCGCTATACGGATTCTTACTCGTGACTCCGGTATCAACGTGTTCCAGATCGAGGGGTTCGTATTCGCGCTTGAATACGTGCGTTTTCGCGAAATATTCCTTGAGGGCCGTGAAGTAGCCCTGTTCGACCAGAAACCCTCCTTGGGAGTGTTCGGCGACACCGACGATCGTATCCGTATAATCGGCGAGCAGCCGAAACTTGAGATAGGTATTCGTCCACTCGCTCCGGATGTCAACCATCAAAAATGCATACGCGCCGGATTGTCGATTGAGACGGTCTTTCACCAACTGGAGACGGCGAATCTCGGGTTGGCCATAGCTGCCGAGGACGAAGTACGCTTTCTCAGCCGAGAAAATCGGGGTGAGTTCCGCGACGCTCTGTTTGAGCGCTTCGTACTCCTCTGGAGTGAGTGAGGTTTCATGGAGATACTCGTCGGCCTTCTCCGCGAGTTCGTCGACAGTGACCGGATCCTCACTCATCTAACCGAGATTACTCGGGTCGCGTGCTTTAATGTGGCGACCTTATTATAGACCGATTCGCCTACAACCAATTCGTATTTAAACGAAACGTTTTTGAGCGTACCACCCGAACAGCGAAGTAATGAGCACGTCCGATCACCCGCCAAGCGAGCTAGAATCCGTTCGGGAACGACTCAACGTCGTCACCCAGGAGACGCGGTTCGCGCTCCTCCAGGACATCCTCGGGCATCCGTTGGAACTACCGACGCTGAAGGAACTCGACTACGTCAACCCGAGCAAGAGCCAGACGACGATTCGCCAGCACCTCCAGCAGCTCGTCGACGCCGACATCGTCGAGGAAGCGCTCCTGCCAGAAAACCGTCGGCAGAACGATCTGCCGTACAAGTTCTACGGAATCAGCGAAAGTGGTCGGCAGTTCCTCGAGGAGCACAAACTTCTCCGCGCACAAGACACGCTTCGAGAAATTTACGACCGAGTGGAGAAAACCGAGGACATCAAACGGTACGAGACTGCCCCACGTCCTGAACACTGACAGCGCTAGCTTTTATATCGTAGACGGGGTCTCTCCGAACTTTTGACCACCCGATTGAGACGTAGTTCCGTCTATTCGTCCGGATTGACGGGGCGTTTATATTTTGACTTCACCCGATCTCCCTCTCGCCACTGCCAGTAGTAGTAGCGATTGTCGTTGATTTCCTTGATCGTGATCGTCGCTTTTGCAGGGACGTCGTCCGGGAGGTCGTCTGGTCGCTTCTCCACCTTTTTTTGGTCCGCTTCCTCCTCGAGACGAGCCTCGCGTTCCTTGTACTCGGATAGCGCTTCGGCGTACGTGGCAACGTCTCGGAGATAATCCGGAGTCGACTCGTTGAGCGTTTTGATCAAATCCGTCGAGAGGCTTGTTGGTGGGGTCGGTGGTTCGGAGGACATCGGCTACTCTCGCGTTAACCAACACGGACCGCTAATCCATAGTTTTGTTGGTTAAGACGGTGGTGGCGGTTCCTGTGCCCTCTAACTGTAACACTACTCGAAACTTATTTATATACAAATTTCGTACTATGTTACACTGTGCTCCGGAGAATCGAACTTGAGGTCCTCGCGACCGTCGAACGCGGCGACACGATCTCCGAGCTCGCGACGAAGCTTGACTATAGCGAGAGCCACCTCTCTCGTGCCGTCGGAGACCTCGTCGAGAAGGGGCTCGTCTACACGGAACGCGACGGCCGCCGAAAGCGGGTCGTCCCTTCAGATGCTCGAGCCGTGGAAGTCTACCAGGACCTCGTCCGTCAGCACTCCCACATCGACTTTTCTGAATTGTTGACCGGCAAGGCACTCGAGGTGCTGTACTATCTCAATCAGCCGCGGACCGTTTCCGAGATTGCCGACCTGAGCGACAACTACCGCAACACGGTCAACCGAGTCCTCAAGCGGCTTCGCGACCGTGGTCTCGTCGGCACGGACGACGGCCGCTACGACTTCAACGGCGACTTCGATCAACTCCACGAGTTCGCACGCGAACTAGCTCATCATCTTCACCGACAACGCCTCGAAGCGGTCGCCCCGAAGGGGACGATTCTCTGGGAGGGCTACGATGAATTCCTCGCCCAGACAGAGACGGAGATCGACGCGGCGCCGTTCCACGAAACCGGCCTCGTTCGGTTCGCGGCCTTCGATCTCCAGTTCCTGCTCACCGGCCACCGCTACTACGTCTACTCCGAGGAGCTCAACGCAGTCTCGCCGGCGGAGCTGTGTTGTCACACGCTGCTCATCGACGACGGCAGCCGCCACCGCTCGTACTGTCTCCTCCTGCTCAGCCACGTCGACGTCGACGAGGAGGATCTCCGAGAGCAGGCGGTGAAGTATGGCCTCGAAGACGAAATCGACGCCTTGCTCCGCTACCTCGAGACGCACGGCGAGGTCGACGACGACCGTCTTCCGGAGTGGGACGAGTTCCAGGAGCTGGCGGCTGATTATAAGGTGCCACTACCACAATGAGACCAACATTCGGGCGCGAGTACATCGAGAACGAGTTCCAGCGAATCGGGGATGGACTGTCTGAACCGCTCACGGTCTACTTGATCGGTGGTGGCGCGATGTCGCTGCGCGACCTCAAGGGGGCGACGAAGGATACCGACCTGGTCGTTGCCGACGGCGACGCGTACGGCCAGCTGTGGGCTGTCCTGATGGATCTTGGGTATGCGGAGGTACAATCGCTGGACGCCGATTACTGGGCGCTGGGTGCGACCAGTTGCGTCGAGAACGACGATGGGTGTCGTCTCGACATCTTCAACCAGCAGGTCGCGAACAAGCTCGTGCTGACCGAGGGGATGCGCGACCGGAGCGAGCCGTTCCTCGCGACGGAGCGATTGACGGTCCGGCTGGTCAGCAACGAGGATATCTTCCTGTTCAAACTGATCGCGGGTCGCGACGACGACCTCCACCCCCGGATTTGGCCTCGGAACGGCGATACTAGCGCTGATTGGTGCTGTACTGATCGCGCTTCGGCCAACAGTGTAGCACCCCACTGATTGCACGGCTGTTGATTTCCGCCGTCGACCGTCTGCTGATAAACCACGCTGGCGGCCGACTTAGCCGAGGTCGATCGTCCGGTCGCTCCAGGCTCGGAATTCGTCGAGGACTGCTTTCTCGCGACGGGAAACGGGGTCGTCCGTTCCGAGTTCTTCGCTCTCGAAGGCGTTGAGCACCACGTGGTCGGCAGAGTCCAGGGCGTTCGTCAGTCGCTCGGGCTCTAGCGAGTCGTGTTGGAAGGGAATCGTCGCGTCGTTGACGAAGGCGGCGACTGGGTCTGGACATGCTTCGATTACCTGCCTGGCCATCGTCGCGTTCTCGCGGGCGAGCGCCTGCGTCTCCTCGGGTGTTTCACCCTCGGCTCGTGGCGCGTGCGCTTCGATGACCCCGTACCACACGGCATCGGGGATCGTGGTGAATCGATCGAGTCGCCCGCCGAGGATCGTTCCGTCGCGCTCGAACTCCGGGGCAAAATCCAGGACGACGACACCGTCGGTTCCTTCCTCGTCGATCCAGGACTCCAGGGCGCGGGCCGTGCGTCGGGTTTTACCGGTTTGCGAGGGGCCGAGGATCAACGTTCGTCCCTCGTGGAGCGCTGGTGGTTTCGTCACGAAGTGAGGACCTCTTCGCGCAGGAACTTCCCGATTACGACGAACGTCGCCAGACCCAGAATTACGGCGAACACTAGAACCGCTCCGGAGAGCGGCCCGACGCCAGCGCCCAGTTGTTCGCGGACGAAATTAGCAGCCAGGGTGCCCGAGACGACCAGGAGGAGCCCGCCGCCTACGTTGGCGAGTATCGAGTTCGACGCCGGCACTGCGTCGGCGTTCAACAAGTAGAGGACGATGGCGATGGCGAACGGCGTGCCGATGGTTCCAAGCGCCAGAACGAGGACGAGTTGGCCGAGGACCCTGCCGCCGATGAACGCACCGGGCGCAGAGAGCAGGGCGAACGCCGCCACGAGACCGCGATAGCGCGTGTCCTCGACGCTGGTCTGCCAGCCGAGCTTGTCCGCGACGAGGAAGGGCGGAACGATCGTGTTACCGCCCAGCGTCGAGACGGCGGCCCCGCCGAGGCCGAGCAAGAACAGCCACTTGGCGCTCTCGCCGACCAGGGGGCCAAGCGCCTGGGCGGCACCCACAGTAGACAAGCTGGGATCCGAGAGGACGCTCGCCGCGACCAGGAAGATGGCGATGCTGTAGATTCCAAAGGCAACGAGCATTGAGGCGATTACGTCGAAGGTGGCGAGTCCGTAATTGCCAACCGACCAGTCACGGGCCTGCATCGTGTAGGAGTGCATCGTGATGAGGGTGATGTGGACGGCGCCGCCGAGAATACCGGCTGCGACCAGAGCGGTACCGCCGGGAAGCGTCGGAACGAGCCCGTTCACCGCCTGGCCCACGTCGAGGGGGACGACGAACGCCGAGGCGACAAAGGCGATGACGACGCCACTCACGAGAAGCTTGGCCGCGATTTCGAGGAGTCGATACCCGCGACCGGCGAGGCCGAGGGCGACGATGACCGCCCAGACGACCCCCCACGTCCCGGTCCCGATTCCGGTGATCGTCGCGGAGACCGTCGCGACCGTTTTCATGATGACGAGTTGTGCAACACCGGCTGCGATAACGACGTCTGCGACGAGAAGCCAGGCCCATTTCTCGCCCAGTGATTGCTCGACGACGGTAACGATTCCAGCCTCGGTGAGCAGTCCCAATCGCATCGCCAGATATTGTGCGAGTGCGCCCGCGATGGGCGAGAGGAGGACGACCCACAGGAGTGTGTAGTCGAAGCCTGCACCAGCCGCGATGAGGCTCGCCATCGAGGCCGGGCCGGCAGCAATCGATCCCGCGACCCAGGAGGGCCCCATTGCACGGAGATACTCGGGGATAGATCCCTCCAGGATGGCGGTCATATCGGAGCTGTTCGTGGGCATACCTCGATGGTAACACTGGATAATAATATAAGCGACGGCTCACCTCGCCGTCGTGTCAAATCACCGTCTGACTACCATCGCGAGGACGTAGAGGAATACCGCGAAAACGGCCAGCATACTCCCCCAGACTAACACCGCGAACAGCGTCGCACCGATGGTCATCGTGACCACTCCTCCTGTTTTCCGTCGGTCGATTCACGTGGTGCCCCGCCGTCTGTGGCCGTGGACGGGTCCTCAAGGCGGGTTATCTCCTCTGAAAGGGAACTGAGATCGAAATCGTGGTCCGAATGCCACGCGAGGAGGATACTAGCCACCGTCGAGACGAGGAACGCCCCGGCAAAGGGGACGAGATAGGTTGCATCAGGTGTCGGAAGCAGGCCGCCGAGCCACTTATCGATGAGCCCGTGGAGGCCGAAGGGGAACGGGAAGAACGCGCTCCCGACCGCGAGCCCGCTCACGCTACTGAGGAGTGCGCGTGGCCCCGTGAGACTCTCATCGTAGAGGCCATATATGAGCGGGAACGCCACCGCCGCGCCGAGGAGATCCGCAACGAAGAATAGGCGGAGCACGCTTCTTGCTCGCAAACTGACCGCGATCGCAGCGATCGCGACGGCGATCGTGAAGAGTCGAGCCCCCACCCTCAACGTTCGGTCGTCGGGATCAGCGAGAAGTCGTGGGAGGTCTGCGGTGACGAGACTCGAGAGGGCGTTGAACAGCGTATCCGTCGTACTCATGACGAGCGCGAGCGCGAGTACGACCACGCCGATAACCACTGGCCCACCGACCGCCTCCTCGAGGAGGACGAAAAACGCGATGCCGGCATTGTAATTCTGGCTTCCGAATTCCGTGACGACCGGTGCAGCGCCGACCGCCACGAGCCCCAACAGCGTGGCGAGTAGCAGGATGAACCCGTTAGCGACCGTCGCCGTTCGGAAACTCCGGCGAACGGCCGCCGCGCCATCACCGGCGTAGATCCGTTGCCACCACGTCTGGTTGATGAGTTCTGCACCGAGAACGGCGAAGACGAGTGCGATGCCGAAGCGGATGCCCGGGACAAATCCAGGGTCCAGAAGCGATGCGTTCGTGGCCTGGATTCCCTGATAGACGCTCGCGGTTCCGCCCAACGAGACGATCGCGAAGGCCACGCTGCCAACGAGGAGTGGGAGGATCACCAGCGTTTGTACGGTGTCGGTGACGATGCTGGCGGTGAGCCCTCCATAGCCCGTGTAGGCCAGTACGAAGAGGCCGACCAGGACGGCGGTCTGCCACTGTGGAATTCCCGCTAGGTAATCGAGTGCCAGCGAGATACCCGTCAGTTCTGCCGCCAGAAAGACGAACATGTAGAGCACGCTGACCGCGATGACGAACGCGTACATGGCGGGCCCATATCGGACGTATGCGTACTCGGTCAGCGTGTGTCCATTAGGGATCATTTTACGAATTCGCGGGCCGAGGGAGGAGTACGCCAGCATCGGCACGGCTTCGGCGATGCCATAGCCGATCACGGCACCGATCCCGTACAGTGCGCCGGCTTCGGGGGCCGACAGCAGGATCCAGACGCCCATCACCGACGCGACGAGGGTGGCCGTCAGCCGACCCTGCCCGGCTGAATTTCGCGCCGTGATGAGGTCCTCGGCAGAGTCGACCCCGCCCCGTGAGAACCAGAGACCGACGACGGTGAAGCCGACCAATACTGCAACAGTCAGCCCAAGCGCTAGGCTCGTACTCACCACGGTCCATCACCTCCCATGACTGCGGTTTCCATCTCGTCGTCTTCCGGTTGGAACGCAGCATCGAAGAACGCGACTTCCAGTTCGACCGTTCGTCCAAACAGCCTCGCCAGGCGCTCCTGTCGCCGTTGCGAGGCGGCTGCGCCCTCCCGGTCCAGTTCTGTCCGGAGCCAGGAGACGAACTCGTCGAACGCAGGAGTGTCGTGGAGGGCGATCCACTCGGCGAGGTAATCCCGCTCTGGCGCTTCCGCGCGTTCCGTTTCGGCCCACGTGCGGTAGATCCACTCAGCTGGGACGAGGACCGCGAGGGTTTCTGCATACCCACCCTCCCGAGAGGCACGCCCGAGCAGATCCTGTAACGCTCGCGTTACGGGGTGCAACGCTGGATCGGTGCGATCGATATCGGGGACGTCGAGTGCCTCGAAGGACCGCTCGAAGTAGTCGTTCTCGTCGCCGGTGATCGTTCCGAGGAAGTCGGTAAGCCGGGATTTGGAAGCCATCGACGGTGCGTCACCGAGCGCATGGTCGAACGTCCCAACCAACATCTCGAGAAAGGCGTAGTCCTGGACGAGATACCGGCGGAACACGTCGTCGTCCAGCGTTCCGGCATGTAGTTGCTCGGTAAATCGGTGTTCGGTCGCGCCAGTCCAGTTGGGTTGCGCACGCGTGCGACACCAGGTAGTAAACCGTGGGGCGTCGCCGTCCTCGCCATTGGTGACCCCCGATTCGACGTTCTCAGGGTACTTCTCGAAGGTTTCACTGACGGTCTCTCGAGTGCTCATACCGACCACTCCTCTTCGCGCCACGCGGCGTCCCAGAACCGGTACTCGTAGCGCGCGGACGTCCGGAACAGGTCCACGTATCGGTTACGTTGGGTCTCGGTCGCATCCGCGGCAACCGTATCCATCAGGTCTTTCGTCCAGCGCGTGAGTTCCGCGAACTCCTCGCCGGTGTACATCTCGATCCAGTCGGCGTATCGGTCGTCTTCGGGTGACCCTCGCTCTGCGAGTCGGGTTGCCGTCTCGTGGAACCCCCACATACAGGGGAGGAGAGCGGCGACGAGTTCGCCGAACTCGCCCGTCGCGGCGGTGCGAACGAGAAAGTCGGTGTACGCCTGCGTCGTCGGCGAGGGTTCGGTCGCCGCCAGTTCGGATTCGTCGATGTCGAAGGACGCCGCGTAGTCGCGATGGAGTTCCATCTCTGTCGTGAGTGTCGATTCGAGCAGTTCCGCGAACGTTGTCATCCTCTCGAGATCCGGCGCCTTGCTGGCGCCGAGAGCGAATACCCGCGAGTACTCCTGGAGGTAGACGTAATCCTGGCGGACCCAGTATCTGAACGGTTTCACGTCGAGCGTTCCCTTGCCCAGCTGGGTCACCATCGGATGATCGACGATGGCGTCCCAGATTGGGCGGGCAATCGGCTCGAGTTCGTCGGTGAACGTCATGAATCGAATCGAACGTCTCCGCAGTAATATAACTTTGTAATATAACTCCCTTATCTCAGCCTGACGACTTAAGAACCGGCGCCCACAAGGGGGAGCCATGACGTTGCGATTGCCGAGTGAGGTCGTCGTCGAGCGGGTGCTTCCGACTCTTCGGGTCCAACTCGCCGACGCTCTCTCGGAACGAGGACTCACCCAGCAGGAGATCGCGACCCACCTCGGTGTCACGCAGGCGGCCGTCTCGCAGTACCTCGACGACCCCGACGTCGACGGTCGAATCGCGGACCACCCTCGCACACGTGAAACGGTCAAACGCATCGCCGATGGATTCACGACACAGGAGATGGACGGGTACGACGCCCTCTCGGCGATGCTCTCCCTGCTCCGGGACTTCGTGGACCGGGGGCCGATCTGCACACTGCACGAAGAGGCGATGCCGTCGTTGGAAAACGTGGGCTGCGATCTCTGCGTTCGCGGGCCGGACGAAGGGGTCACCGAGGAACGCGACGTTCTCGCCGACGTCCGGAAAGCGGCGCGTGTCCTCTCGACGACCCCTGGGATGGCCGCGTACGTTCCCAACGTCGGGACTAACGTCGGGGCGGCGCTTCGGGACGCCACTGACGCGATCGACGTGGCGGCCATACCGGGTCGCATCTACGCACGGGGCGATGCCGTCGAGGTGCCCGCTAACCCCGAGTTCGGAGCTTCGCGCCACGTTGCGACCGTCGTCCTGGCTGCGATGACGGTCGATCCCACGAAGCGGGCCGCCCTCAACGTAGCGACCGACGACGCACTCATCACGGCGGCCCGCGACCGAGGCGACGATACCCTCGAGTTCGATTCCGGATACGAGGACCGCGAGAGCCGCCTCACGGAGCGCTTCGAAACCCATGGGTCCGTCCCCACGGTCGTCTACCATCGAGGCGCGTTCGGCATCGAGCCAATCACCTACGTTATCGCCGAGAGTGCCGAGGGGGCCGCCAGGTACGTGCGCACCCTTCTCGAGGACATGCCTGTGTAAATAGGTCTTTTCTCCCTGGTCAGCTCCCCAGTTCGGCGGCGCAGGTTCTGGTCAAGCGCGACGTTGGTCTCGACCATTACGGGTTTGTAGTACCAGGTTATACACTCGACCATGAGTGAGCGCAGACGACCGGCCCCCATCGACAGACCCGTAGCGATGACCGTCGCCGGCAGTGATTCAGGCGGTGGCGCCGGCATCCAGGCGGACCTCAAGACGCTGGAGGCCCTGGGCACGTTCGGGACGAGCGCCATCACGAGCGTCACCGCTCAGAACACGCAGGGAGTGGACTCGATTCATCCCGTCCCACTCGAGGAGGTCCGGGCACAAATCGAGTCGATCCGTTCGGACTTCGCCGTCGAGGGCGCGAAAACGGGAATGTTGGGCCGCGAACCCGTCATCCGCGAAATGACCACCCACGCGACGGAAATGGACGCCCCACTGGTGGTCGATCCCGTGATGGTCGCGGCGACAGGCGATCGCCTCCTCGATCCAGGCGCGGAGACGGCGTACGAGGCACTGATCGGCGAGGCGACGCTCGTCACTCCCAACGTCGACGAAGCCGAGATACTCACGGGCGTTGACGTGGAGGACGTGGACGACCTCCACGCAGCTGGGGAGCGACTTCGTGAGATGGGAGCCCCCGCCGCGCTCGTAAAGGGTGGCCACCTCAACACTGACGACGGCGCCGTTCGGGACGCGTTCGTCGGGCCGACCGAGACGACGACGTTCACTCATCCACGCGTCGATTCGACGGCGACCCACGGGTCGGGCTGCACGCTCTCCAGTGCGATCACCGCACGTCTGGCACAGGGCGACGACCTCCTGGATGCCGTCACGGCCGGAATCGAGTTCATGACCCGGGCCGTTCGCTATCCACTCGACGTGGGTGCGGGCCCGGGCTCCGTCCATCACCTCGTTTCGATTCGCGATCGTGCGGCGGCACCGTCGACACAGGAGGCAGTCGAGGACGTCGTGGCCACCCTCGTCAGGGAGGACGCCAGGCCGCTGGTCCCGGAGGTGGGTATGAACGTCGTTGGCGCGACGCCGTACGCGGAATCTGTCGAGGACACCGTGGGCGTCGAGGGCCGGATTAGCCGTACGGAGACCGGCATCCGAACCACGCGGGGCACGCGGTTTGGCGCGTCGAGCCACGTCGCTCGATTCCTCCTTTCCGCCCGCGAGCACGACCCGGCGCTTCGGTTTGCTGCGAACGTCCGGTGCGATGCAGCTGTCGCCTCGGCCCTCGAAACGCTCGATGGACCCGTCGTCGAGATTGACCGGACGCAGGAGCCCCGGGCCGACGAGGAGGGCTCGACGATGGGCTGGGCAGCCGGTCGGGCCTTCGAGGCAGCGGCCGACACGCCGGTTGCCATCGTCGACGAGGGCGCCGTCGGCAAAGAGCCGATGACCCGAGTACTCGCCACCGACGCGCAGACACTGACAGAACGCTTGCTTGGAGTGTTGGACGCCCTCGAGGATCGCTCCGAGGACAACGCAGTGTGAAAAGCCTAGTGTAGCTCCACACTACTTCCAATTTGTGTGCTTATTTTTCGTTCGGCCGCGGCGCATTCTCGTACTTACTCATCTTCTCGGGCTTGTCTGAGATTGTCTCGTAGATCTGTTGGAGCGTCTCCTCGGCGGCGAGCAGATTGTGCTCCTCCAGGAACTTGCGACCCTCCTCCGTAAGCCCGTAGAACTTCCAGGGATACCCTTGCCGGCGCTGGTCGTCATCGAGGGCGACCTCCTTCACAATGCTAACGTCGATCAGCTTCTGGATGTGCTTGTAGACGGTGGCATCGCTCACGCTGGGGTTGAGCTCCTCGAGTTCGTACATCGACGGGAGCTGATCGGGATGCTGGAGGATGTTGTTGATGAGGGAGAATCGCGTCTGCTGGGTGACGAAGTGGACGAGTTCGCGAGGCTCCATCTCCTCAGCAGTCCCAAGTTCGGTGTTCATACCGTACGGTACACGACGCGGCGACAAGTAGTTTACTCTTGAGTAAATCACTTTACAGTGAACCGCAATTACTTGAACGAGTGATTTACTCCATAAACCATATCTCTCCGCCACGAGAAGCTCGCAGTATGCCTGATGAGGAGTCGCCCGTTCCTGATGACGTTCTCAAAAGTGCCAAAGACCAACTTGACGAGGAGGAAATAATGCTGGCGGATAACGAAGAGATCCTCCACGCCCTGAGCGAGTTGACCCCGGTCTACGAGAACGACCGGTCGTACTTCGTACTCGGGAACTACGACCGGGAGCCGATCCGACGGCTGAACCTGGTAGTGGACCGTCTCAATCGTCGCACCGACGCGTACGCGTTCCGAATGGTCGATATCCGTGGGGAGTGGGACAACAGCATTCAGAAGTTCTGCCTGATTGCCGATATCGTGACGTACCTCGTCGGTGTCGCCGAGAAGGAGCCAAATGATTTCCTCGTCGAACAGGGGTTGCTCGTCGGCACGACCGAGTACTTCGCGAAAAGTCACGTCCTCAAGCGGAAGTACGAGGATGAGGAGCACCCGTTCGGCTGGATGCAGGACGGTGTCTTCGAGTTGTTTGACCGGGAGGGACGGCTGTATCGCTGGCGAACCGAGGAGGACCTCGTTGACGTGACTGGCGAGCTGCCGTAACAGCGGGTGGGACGACCGATACTGCCTGCGTTAACCAACGCAAGCGCGGTCTGGAGAGCTCTGTTGGTTAACCAGGATTAGTTCGGGCCAGTTGGGAGTCGGCCATCTGGTCGGGGAACCCGCCCCTGTTTGATCTCGTGATCTACTCGACGCACATGCTTACAGCCACCCTCGGGTGTTCGCTGCT
Organism: Halodesulfurarchaeum sp. HSR-GB; assembly: GCF_031432215.1. Taxonomy (NCBI): domain Archaea; kingdom Methanobacteriati; phylum Methanobacteriota; class Halobacteria; order Halobacteriales; family Halobacteriaceae; genus Halodesulfurarchaeum; species Halodesulfurarchaeum sp. HSR-GB. The sequence goes on from NZ_JAVKGN010000003.1 coordinate 26,815, forward strand.
GCCAGTCGGGGCAGGTACACGACTCGCCGATGACATCGACTTCGTACCGGTTTCCCGATGCGGACTGCACCTCGTACCGACCACCTTTTGAGAGTAGCGAGACGTCCATCGCTTCGTCGACGGCGCGCTGGGTACGTGGCTCGAAGTTGTTCTGTGGGTTTGGGTGATCGTCGACGACCAGCCGGTCGCGGACGTCGCCGGTTCGTCCACCGTCCGGAGCCACGGCCGTCTCAGAACCAGTGAGTCGCTCGTGGAGGAGGTCCTCGACCGGATGGCCCTCTGGCCAGAGGTAGTGGACTTCGCGGCGCTCGCGATGGTCGTAGGATCCGCACGCGGCAGCGCTGCCGGTCCAGACCCGCCAGGCACCGAGCGCGGCCATCACGTCGACGATGACGCGTGGTACGGTTTGATGGTCGTCTGGGAAGAACACCCGGAAGCGGGTACACGCGTCCTGCGGCGGGACTGTCTCCCACCAGTCTTCGCTGGAGCCCCAGCTGTCGAACATTGCTTCGTCACTCCCGTAGCCGACAGTCAGGCCATCGCTCGGCGGCACGGTTCCTGGTGTCGCATCAGGCTCACCTTCGAGCACCCGGAGAACCGCGTATCGAAGATACTCGTGTGCAGGCTGGTCTGTCGACCGGGCGATTTGGTCGTGCTGTTCTGCAACTCGTTCCGCCTCCTCGAGGACGGCGGTTAGATACTGGTCACTCATGGGTCGGTGGAGACGAGACTGCGCCTCCGCCCCTCGGCGGGCGCTGATAAACGTACCCAACAAATAGAGCGGATTACATCCGACTGTTGGGTACTACTGGGAGCACGATGGCTCAGTTTTCGACAACTGATCCGATGATTTCCTGAGCCGTCGAACTGATCCGACCGAGACGATCTAGAATCGCCTCCGAGTCATCGCCCTGCCACGCGGCCACGTAGAACGCGGACCCGCTCGTATCCAGCTCGAAATATCGCCCGACGATGTACGCGACGGCTTCCGCTTCGACCTCGCGTTTCGCCCGTTCAGCCTCGTCGGTGACATCTGCGTGAAGGAGCGCGTGGGCGTACTCGTGAATGAGTGTCACGGCGAGATCAGCCTGATTCGTGCGGGCTTTCGCCTCGACGACTGGGTGGAGATCACGCGTACTCCGGTATTTGCAGACGCCCGTTGCGTCGCCATGCTCCCACTCGTCAGCAGCGACGATACGAACTGTCACGCCGACATCAGCGGCTGCATCCTCGAGTGCGGGCACGAGGTCATCGGCGTCGCCAGTCGCCTCAGTCTCCAGCTCGGGGAGCGACTCACCCTCGGTCTGGGACACATCGAAGACAGCCGTTGGCTTGAATCCGACAAGCCCTTTCGACCACTCGTCCGGCGGCGTCTCGTCGTATTCACAGTAACTTTGCTCGTGGTAGCTGGGCGAATTCTCGCACTCCGGGCACTGCGTGGTGATAATGGGTGCCCAGATCCAGATGCCCTGTTCGCCTTCCTGGACGTGTCGGTCGAACTCGTTCCGCCAGGTGTTGTAGCCGGCGACCTTCGTCGCTTCGGGACACTGGAGGGTGATGAGGAGCGTGTTTCGATGGGAGTAGTCGTGGAAGCGACTCTGGATGTCGAGCCACTCCTGGAACTCCTCGGTGGCCTGCGCGTCGTCGACGTGGTCGACGAGGTCGTCGATCCATGCTTCGATGGTACTGTGCATCTCGTCGTGTCGGGTGTCGGTCTGATTGAAGGAGACCGACGAGTCACTGGTCGTAGCCATGGGTTTCAGGAAATCGCGTTCACGGCGACTGCGTCAGTTCAGATCGCGCCGCACCCTTGGGGGCGCACAAAAAACACGGCTCCGCGAACGCGGTTTATATGGGGGCGGCTGTCGGGGACAGGTGTTAACAACTGGACGAACCTCAGTCAAGCCAGAATGGGACTCCTCAGTACGCTTCGTAGGGGCGTCGACGGTGAGACTTCGACCCTGTGGGAGTGTAGAAACTGCGGGCAGACACTCTCCGAGGACGCTGATGAGTGCCCAACCTGCGGTGCTGAGAGTATCGCCAGCTACGAGTTCTGATTAGCGAAGCGCTGCGTTCTCGTCAGCGAAGCCGACCGCAACCAGATACTCGAGGAACTCATCGAACTGATCCACGTCGCTGGGCGTGTCGGTCGCGAGATGACGCGCCCACTCGATAGCCCATCGGAACGCAGGGTCGGTCCCACCCTTCCCGTGGATGTACCACCACCGGGCCGCTTTCAACACGACCAGCGGATTCGTTGGTGGCTGGTCGCTCGCGAGCCCACGAGTGATTGACCGGATCTCCTCGGGCACATCGGCGGGCTTGACCGCACCGGATTGGGTGTTCGCGATATCGACTGGAATCGCATCGATCGAGACGTCGTTCGGACTCTGTTGTTGACTCACAGGAGTTCACCTCTGTGTGAAGGCCCTCTTTCGAGCCCTCGCCCTCTCTGGGCGCGAAAAAACACTCGTGGCGTCACGCTGGCGGGAAGGAGACGCTCTGCTCACCGGCGAGCTCCTCGAGATCGTTCCGGTGCCGGTGCGAGAAGTAGCAGTCGTAGCTACAGTATCCACAGATCTCGCCCGTGCCGTACTCGGCGACGTAGGGACTGCGCTCGGTTGTCCAGACATTCGATCCACACTCGACACAGGCGGCGCTGTCGAGATCGCTCGGTGACGGGCCTTCGTAGGCGACGGCGATATCGTCCTCTTGTGGTGTCGTTTCAGGCCAGATCCCGTGATCCTGCCAGAACTCCTGAATACGACTGAGGCTGTGCCGGACAGTCTTGCGAACTGTAACATGGTCAGCGTCGCGACCGCTGTCGTCCCACCCATCAGCTGACCAGAACTCCCCGAACTGCGCCCCGCGATGCAGGCCGTTCCAGTCGAGGCCGACGATGTCGGCCGGTGGGTCGTCCGTGAGGGTCGGTCGAGTCAGCTGCTGGATGACGTCGAGCTGTTTGGGTGGACTCCCACCGAGGATATGAACGCGCTGGCCACGCCAGTCAGTTGGCGCGGAGAAGTCGTGGGCCAACCGGTCGGCGTACCCGCGCGAATACCCGAGAACGATGTCCTCGGGAATCGCGTCGATTACCGCTTGGCACTTTGGGACGATGATGAGTTCAGCCTCGGGGTAGCTGCCATAGATCTTGCGAGCGGCAGCGACGTGGTCGTCGACGTCAGCAGGTTCGTAGACGTCGCCGATGACACCGACCTGTGGCTCGTGCTCGAAGAAGCGATCGACGAACCGCTCCAGATCGGGATTCCGGAAGTCGTTGTCGAGCATTCCGACGGGGAGGGTGAGGTTCTGATGTTGGGTCTCCTGATACCCACAGTCCTCCCGAAAGCCGGGAAGGAAGCCGAGGGCCAACGCGTCGGCGACGAACGGCGCTCGATGAAGGAACGCTACATGGTCTGCTTGTCTGGCTTCGGCAATCTTGCGAGCAGTACTGGCGTTAGCACTCAGATCGAGAGACATGACTGAACTTGCGAGGCCGCTGCTGGCCGCCCCGCACCCTTTCAAGGGTACGAAAAACGGGAACTACACTCTATTAACCTACAACCGGTGAATCTACTCGCAGGTGTTGGTTAAGAGCGGAGCTTACTCCTCGTCTTCACGCAGCTCTTCAACTTTCCACTTGAGCCGTCGCAGAATCTGCGTCCGGTTCTGGTGGGCGTTTTCGTAGGCAACACACTCCTGAAGGGTCTCCATATCGGGGATCGTCGCGATACCGGCCTCGACCAATCGGTAATTCGGTGCTTCGAGACGCTTCTCAGGTGGTTATTCGTCGTCATTCCCGTCGCTGATCGTGGTCTGCTCCATCTCTGTAGCCCTCCACCCCTCGAGGGCGAGAAAGACAGAACAGACGACTACATCACCGTCGCGGCGTCACGCCATCGTGTCCTGGAATCGCTCGCGAAGTGCATCCTCGCGCTCCTCGAATTGGTCCACCTTCTCTTGCAGGTCGTCGCTGACGCGCTCGATGCTCGCCAGCGCTCGTTCGCCGGCCAGCGACGCCTGCGAACCGTCGTCGCCGTCCCCCTCCAGTTGCTGCTCGTACGCCTGCTCGACGCGTTCGATGGTGCCCTCCGGGTTGAACAGAATGTCGTTGGCGATGCGAACGTACTGATCGAGGGATGCCCCCCTCTTTCCCCTGGAAGAAATGCGTTAGTGCGTACGTCGCACCGGAATGGAGCGTCCACATATCGATCTCTCCGGCGTGGACGAGACTCGTCTGTGAATCTGCCTCTTCGTGAAGCAGATCGACGAGTGCGAACTGCGCGCAGGCAGTGAACGAACAGGCCTCGTTGCGACACCATACATCGGCGTAGACGATATCGGTCTGCTCACCAGCGTAAACGGGGTTCCCGATCCCAAGGTGAGAGTCGCAGTCGTCACGGGGGCAGATCGGCTCGATACGCGTGAACGTGGGCGAGTCCTCCATAGAGTTCATCTCAGTAGGGAGAATGATTCGGCGTGATATCGCCGGTTAGAACGCTGCTCTCGACGGCGTCAGTCTCGCTGCCCTCGAGATCGATGATTCGATAGACTGCGTCGCCGCTCCACTCACAGTGGTCGTTGGAACACATCGCGCTTGCGTACGCGCCATTCTCAGTGTTCAGATGGACGCTCAGGAGGTCGAGTTTCTCGCTACAGAGTGGACACTCTGCTGGGACCTGCACGTAGCGATAGCCCGTCGCGACGGTGATGTGGTCTTGGTCCACTTCGACGTCGTGGCGCTCTCCGAGTCGGTCACGGACCACTGTGCGAAGATCGTCGAGGAGTGCATGGCGCACCTCCTCGTCGACGGGGAGATCGGCATCGTCGACGGTGATCGTTAGCCGGTACGCTGTCGTCTGGTCTGTATCTTTCATTCTGGTCACCTCTTGGGGCACGTTCGGTCGCGCCCGCGCCCCTCTCGGGCGCTCAAAAAACAGCCTCGTTCAGTGTCAGTGTCCTTGTCTCGCCTCATCTCGCGGTTCAGCCGCCGTCTATCAGTAATTCTGGATTTAAGTGATGTATAAGACTAGCTGAGGTGCACGCTACAACAGAGAGTCAAAACTCTGGTCTACTGATGCATAATTCTACACTCTCGGTGACTGATCGTCCCATAGAGACGGTACCATCTGGTGTAGAGCGAATGTGTTGGGAGAGACCGTTACGATTCTGAGAGTGGTTTGTCGAGACGTTTGTAAATGTCGGTAGCTTGGTATAGCTGACTACGCCCGTCGCTTTCAACCGCGGTGAGGACACCGTCTTCTTCGAGTGTTTCGATGAGCGAGTATGCGGTCGTGTGGGAGAACCCGAACTGCTGTTCGGCTTGCTTGGCCGTGATGTAGGGGTTCTTGAAGAGTTGTTGGGTGAGTGGGAGAATGTACTCTGAGCGATGGGTTTGATACTCGGTGACGTATGTTCGCCGGAGTTCTAGCAGTTGTTCACCCCGCTCGACGGCTTCCTTCGCTTGCTGCCAGACACCCCGAAGGAAGAAATGGAGCCAATCGTCCCACGCACCGTGAGTACGAACGTGCGTGAGGAGGTTCGTGTAGTCATCGCGGTATTCGTTGAAGTATGCACTGAGGTATAGATACGGTTCTGTGAGGAGTTCTTCGCGCTGGAGCCCAAGACTGACTAAGAGACGGCCAAGGCGGCCGTTCCCGTCGCGGAAGGGGTGGATGGTTTCGAACTGGTAGTGGACGAGACCGAGCTTGATGAGCGAGTGAATTGGTTGCGGGACGTTCGTGTACTCGAGGAGCTCGTCGAGTTTTTCACGGGCTTGCTTGGGTGGCGCCGGGACAAATGTTGCCTGTGAGATATCTGCGGCCTCGAAGGAAGCGAGGTAGTTTTGGATGTCCCGGATTTCGCCGGGTGATGGATCTTCGCTTCGGACGCCGTCGAGGAGAATCGAGTGCATCTCACAGAGGGTGTCTGTGGTGATCTGTTCGTCTTGGTCGATGGCGTTGAGTCCGGTTTGGAGGGCCGTGAGATAGTTTTTTGCCTGTCGTGCCCCTTCGGTATCGGAGGAGGCTTCACCGACAGCTTGCTGCGCCTCATATCGATACACATCTGAGAGTGTGACCTGGGTCCCTTCGATACGAGAGGATTGGACTGCCTCTTTCCGGGCGAACGCTTCGATGAGCATCGTACTGGAGCCTGCTTTTGGACCGAGGTATTCGAGTGCGCCGAGCATCCGCATTGCCTGCCCGATTTCCTTCGTGAAGTCACCCTGGTCCAGGTCGATTGCATGGAGATCGTCGGGGATGAATGAGGATGACTCGTATCCGTCGACGGTGGTGGTGACAAGCTCCCCAGGGGCGTTTTCTGTGAACTGGTCCTGATCCATGTCGTATAATCTCTTCGGGGCGACTAAAGGTTTAGTAGTTATGGTTGAATGAAGATGGGGTCAGTTCAACCTAGCCCGAATCGACACACAGGCCATTCAACGTTTTCGGGTTGAGAGTTGAATATTGAGTGGCGGGAGTCAGTACAGAATTGAATCAGAACGAGTCCCATTCCAGCTTCCGACTCTACACTTGAACGGTTGAGGGGACGAGTCGACCCACGCTGAATTAGCCACTCGCCGGTTCAACTTTTAGCTAATTACAGGCGCTAAGCCCCCGTCCTCAAGAAGCAACGCAGGGAGCGGAGCGACCGAGTAGCGCAGTGGGGCGAAGGCACGCACTTCGTGGAAGTTGACCCCGAAGGCACGACAAAAGAGTGTGCCAACTGCGGCGTCGAAACCGAAAAGCCACTCTGAGTGCGTGAACACTCTTGTCCAGCCTGTGGCTTCGAAGCGGACAGGGACGCGAACACGGCGTGGAATTTTCTTTCTCGCGGTCTTTCGAAACTAGGAGTGGGACACTCCGAAGGCACGCCTGTGGAGACTGCGCTCCCTACGGGAACCACGGTGGTTCCTGTAAAGTGCGTCGTGGAAACAGGAAGCCCCTGCCTCAAGGAGCGAGCGCAAGCGAGCGAGTAGACAGGGGTAGTTCACCAGGTGTCGTCAGCTCCGGCGTCTTCGAAGAGACATTGCCCAGCAGCCTGCTCACCGGCGAGCGTCTGCTGATCTTCGTCCGCATCGGTGAAGAGGGTCGACTGGTCACCCTCGGAAGATTGTTCTACCTCCGGACGGTCGTCGACGCCGAACTCACTTGCCTCCGGCCGGTCAAGCCGTGAATCACGGTCGCGGTGATCCACGTCCGCACCGAAGTCCTCGAGCGAGGTTTCGACGCTCGTTTCGGTCACTTCGAGCTGGCCATCCTCGCCGAACGCCGTTTGTTGCTGAATCTCGATCTCTGGTCGATTGCTCATGTGTATCGAGCCTCCACCTAATGGAGGCTCCGAAAAACTCCCCGTGAGCGCCGTCTCAGTCCTCTTGAGAGCAGAGTTCGTTGGCTCGGTGTTCGAGACGTCGAAGGATCTGGACGCGGTTCTGGTGGGCGTTTTCGTAGGCGACGCAGGCTCGCAGCGTCTCCATGTCGTTGATCGTCACGATGCCGGCGTTGAGAAGTCCCGTATTTGGTGGTTCGAGACGCTGCTCCGGTGATAGACCATCCGAGTCTATAGATTGCTCTGGCGAGTTACTCACTTGTGTTCGCCTCCGCCCTCTCGAGGCGATGACAAACAGCCCAGTTCACTCCCTGTCTTGCTTACCCTCTCAGCGACACCCAGTCACAGATACCGTCGATGCTGGAGTCACGATGGGCGGCGTCTCACCGCTGTTGTCGCTTGAGGAATTCGAGGAGTGTCTCGATGTCTTCGGCCGAGGCCGACGATTGGCCGAACATACTCTTGAACCGGTGATCGAGCCCGCCGTCTTCGATGAACGCGTGTGCCTCACTGAGCTGTTCCCGGAGGGCATCAGCATCGCCGCGATGCAGATGCGTCTCGACCATGTCTAAGTCGATTGACGGGATTGCAGCGAGGACATCAGCGAGATCCGTTTTCCGGCCACTATGGAGCTTGGCCGCGACGAGTACTTCCCCGTCAGCTGCTCGTGCGGTCGTCGACCGGGTTCCTCCCGAAATCATCGTTAGGGTACTATACTCACGCAGATAGTCGAACGACCACTCGGCTTTGGTCTGTCGGCAGCCCAGACCGTTCACGAGAATGTCCACGCCGACCGGGTGAGGCAGTCCTTCGGTTCGCTCGAACAGTTCGATTTCTCGGTTGTAGATTGTCTCTTCCGGTGGGACTTCGAGATCGGCTGTTCGTTCGAAGTCGCGTGCTTCGAGGAATGCAATGACTTCGTCGTAGTCGTCTGGTGCGATGACGAGATCGAGATCGGTCGAGAATCGTGGTTCGAACTGACTGATCGCATATCCGCCAACGAGGACGAACCCGATATCTGACTGCTCCAGTTCTTCGAGCACGTCGATGAGTGCCTCGCTTCGGTCTTCTTGACTCATGTTCAGGCTGGCTCCATGCGGTAGCTCGCGTCAGTGTCGACCTCGTCGTACATTCGGCCGAGCATGTCGAGGGCGGACTGGAAGGTCGCATAGTACTCGTTTGCGAACGCCACGGTTTCCTGGAGCGGAATGACGGGCCGGCCGTCGACCAGCTCGGCATCTATCTGTGACCGTGGCTCCAGAACGACCTGGATGGCGCCATCGAGGTCTTCGGCGGGCTGGCGCTCTTCCGAAGTCGGGATTCCGAACCGATCGAAGAACGCCGTCCAGGCGTCGAGGTCGGACTCGTGGACGGCGATGAACAGCGGATAGTCCTCTGGGTCGCGAGCGACTTGGTAGCCTCCGCGGGTCCAGACGTAGACCGCATCGATGGCAGTGTATGCATAGTCCATGCCGGCGAACTGTGGGAGGACGTACGCTTCCGAAATTGACGGCGGCGAGGTAGCCGCTGCTGCAGCCAGGAACTCGAGTCCGACGTCTTGGATCGTCTGATCAACGACCTGGAGTCCATCATCGTATGCGATGTACCCTGCCTCTTCGATGCGGTTCACGACGCGCCGGATCGTCTCCCGGTTCTCGTCGATCTTCCGCGCGACGCCCGAGATGGAATCTCCTGGGTCGAGCGCGAGGATGACCTTGAGTTCCTTCTCACCACACACTTCGTACATCCTATAGTTACACAATTCTGTGCAACACTCAAAAGAATTACTCTTCGTGTGAGTCTGCTGGTTGGATCTGTCGAGCGTCTTCGGCGAGGTCGTGGATGTACTCGCGAAGCGTCTCCATATCCTCGCGGGCGTCCTCGAGCGTCTTGCCTTTCGCTTTCGCGATCACCTCATCCTGATCTCGGGTCCCGGTTCCGCGTTTGAGCTTCACGGTCAGCGAGACACCGACGTCGCTGCGCTCGACGTGCTCCGTTGGTGACGGTTGTTCATTGGTTTCTGTCGATTCGACATCTGCACGAGACGGTTGGGTGTGTTCCGACATATGTTACTCTCGGTGATCGCTGTTCAGATGGACGGTGCGATTACTTCGTCGGAGATTTCGCGAAGGGCTGCGTCGATATCACCGCCGGTGAGTCGCCAGTGCCCGTCGCGACCAGTGCAGTCCAGTTGGCTCACGACCTTGTTTTTGAACTCGGTGTAGTGCGCGAGGGCGACCGCTTCATCATCGGTAAAATCGAGCAGGAGCGCGAGCGCGAGTTGCGCTGGGCCACTGCCACCGTATCCCCACTCGAAGCCCGAGGGACTGTGGTTCGCCAGCTCGAGACTCCGACGTGGGGTTAGCCGTTCCTGTTCGGGGAGTTTCTCCACAATGGCGCGTCCGCGCTGTCGGTAGCCGACGTAGACGACGTCGCGGTCCCTTCTCGGGCGTGTCTGTTCGACTGATTGTGTGTTGATAGTTCCACTCATCGTTTTGTTCGAGGAATGCTCGTTTGAGCACCCCCGCACCCCTCAGGGGTGAAAAAACGCTCTGCGGTCACTGCGTCACGGATCAGGAGCTGGCTTGTTCCCTTAGAAGTGGACGTCCGCCGGGACGATCCAGAGATCGTCACTCTCGTCGAGAATCCGATCGAGCTGTCCTCGATGTCGGATACCGCTTCCATGTTCGTCGTACAGGAACACTGAGGGCCCGTCGTACGCGCCGACCTGGTGGAATGCGTGCCGGGCGAGGTCCTCGTCGCGCATGATGTCCTCGTCGCTGAATTCGTCGAGCGCCCTCTTCACGCGGTCGAGATTCCGCTGGAACTCCTCCTTCGTGGCTTCCCAGCCACGTTCGAGCAGCTCCTTGCCCTCGTCGGATTCCACAGTGGCTGCAACCGGGAGTTCGCCCCAGCGGGCCGTGCCAGCAACGGTTGTCTCATCGTCGTCGAAGCAGATATAGTAGTCAAACACAGCACCTGCGTGTGGAACAGCGCCGACGAGTCGATCGAACACTGTCTTTCCGGTGGCGAGTGCGTCATCTCGTGTCGATGCCTCTACGAGCGTGTAAATGACCATATGCATCGGTGTTCACCTCGGTCTGCCGACGCACGTGACTGCACTCCGCTACGCTGCTTGGTGCGCCGGCACCCATCGCCGGCGCAATACAAACGCCACCGGAACACGCAGTCGTTAGGACTCGTCTTGCTCCGACTCGGTGACCTCCTCGACGGTAATCGTCAGGTCTCCAGTTTCGTAGTCGGCCTCGAAATCGACAGCAAACGCCTCTGACCCGTAGGCGGCGTGGTAGGCGCGATGCCGTTGGAGCGACCCCGTCGCCTTGAAGTGGAAGAACGCCGCTGCCGTGTACGATTTGCTGGCGGTTTCGATCTGTGCCCCGACCGACGCTTGCAGCGCAATCTGCGGAGTGTCGCTGTCAATTCCGGCGGCAAAGGATCGAGCTTCGTCGACGCTTGCTTGTGAATGCTCGGGCGTCTCGCCGGTCAGTACGTTCACGGGCGTCTCTGTCTCGTCGGTGAACAGGACGCCCTCGTAGATTTGTGTCCCGAGGATTGCATCGGGGCCTAGCTCACAGTCCTCGAATGAGTTGTCGGGTGGTTGTTCAGACATGGAATCACGAAGCCCAGTGTGGGGCTCAGTCCGTCAGCCCCCGATAAACGCCTCTTCTGCATCCGCCAAGGGTTCCTCACCAGTTACTCGTCGATCGGGTCGAGTCCGCTGAGATCGGCGTGAAGGACCTCACCGTCGCGAACGACGTACCGTGTGGCGAGCACCGGGAATCGACACTTCGTATACCCGGCCGTCTGGATGTCGATCTCCTGGTCGCCGTCGATGTACTCGGCGAGTTGTCTGAGGAACTCGTGGGTCACGATCCCACCCTCGTAGTCGGGGAGGCCGTCGTCACGGGCTTCATAGACCTCGAAGCTATCGTAGCCCCAGATGGTGAGTTCGCCGTCTTCGTCCACTTCCCAGTTGAGGGTCTCGAAGCAATAGCTCTCGCAGAGCTGGCGGACTGTCTGTGCGTCTGATACGATGGCGCCGGTCGATGTCGTCGCTGCTTGGAGCGTTGCCATTGTTCGTACTCGGGGGCGTTCTTCTGCCCCACACCCCTTTCAGGGGAATAACAAAACCATTCTGAGACGAACCAGGAAGAACCGCTACTCGAGGATCGTGTATCAGGATTCTACCTGGACGCCGGCGTCCTCCGTGGCAGGTGGTCGAGTGAGGAGACTTACCTGCTCCAGGAGCGTGACCGCTGTGTCGATTCGCTTCCGATCAGCGGGATCCAATTCATCGATGTCAATATTGCTGATATTGCTGAGCGCGCGGTGCAGCCGGTAACCAGGTGTGTCTCGTGGGTCCATGTGTACGCCTCCGCCGATTTTCGGCGCGGAAAAACGCCAGGGGCGGATAGCAAGACATCTCCAAGATGGTTCTTGACTCGTCTTCGGTTAACCAACGATTCCAGAACTCCACTCTCTGGCGTTGGTTAAGCTCGACATCCTCTACTGATCTGCGTCTGGTTCCGGCCCGTATCGAGGAGTTCCGCATACTTGGCACTCCCACATCGGCTGCCCGGTCCACCCGTTGTCAGGCACGGCTTCGAATTCGTTGAATCGATGCTCAGTCTCTCGATTGCACTCCCGACACTCGAGGTGACCTCTGTTCGGGCTCGGGTGTCGCGGACTTTCGGTACCGGTATCCTTGGAGGATCGCTGAAGCGCAATCGCCGGTACCAGCCAGACGTCATCGTCTGCGTCCTCACGGAGGGTCGCAAGACGAGCCTCGTCGCGAACACCGTTCCCGGTTTCGTCGTAGAGGAACGCCGCGTGCTCGCCGTCGTGAGACGACTGCGTCGTGTCTCGCAACGTCGTCCGCTCACGCGCCGCCGCGAGCAACTGTACGCCGCTCTCGGACGTGACCCGTTTCGCCGAAGGGAGTGAGGGCCACTGGTCGGTAAGCTGCGCTGCAGGTTCCTCGTCGAGATCGTAGATGAGCTGGCAGTCACCGACCGCAGAATCAGAATTCGACTTCTCGAGGAGAGAGGCCGCAGCGGATCCCTTTGCGACGGCGCCGTAGAACGTCGAGGACTCGACGAGAGCGTGGATGACATGGAGGAGATTCCACTCCGAATCAGGGGTGTTCTGGTCATCGGAGGGTGCATTGAGATGATTCGTGAGACAGAACCGGCATTTCGTCTGGCCAGCGGGGATCGACGCCCCACAGGAGACACACTCGGCCGCCGTTGCCGCCGAATCGTCTGGATAGCCTGCGTGAGCTTCGCCTGTTCGTTTGCGAACTGGCCTCCCATCGCCACTGCTGGAGAGTTCATTGTCGGGAAGATGCGTCGCTTCGCCAAGCGGCCGGAGCTCTTCGTAGTCAGAGTTACGTCCGGTCATAGAGTCGTCTGATAGCCACATGCTTCGTCTTCGTTTTTAAAGGATTGCTCTCACGTCAATTCCTCTACAGACACGCAAATCCACCGAATGAGCGTCTTTTAGACAGCTAGTTCATCCAGCGCGTCTCGGTGAGTTCGGACGGTTACCGGTGAGACGTTCGCGACCTCTGCGACCGCTGACTGTGTGAGCAACTGGCCGTGTTCGTGCCCTGCTTTGTACAGGCAGGCGGCGGCGAATCCTGACGGGCGGACGCCCGTGGTAACTCCCGTCGATTCGGAATCTTCTGCCAACTTCCTGGCTCGTTGACGGATCTGATCTGGGACGTCGAGTTCCGACGCGAGCCGCGGAACGAACGCACTGGGCGTCACGGGCTTGGCTGGGAGGCCGAGTTCCGTATTCAGCGTCTTGTACGCGTTCGTCACGCGCGACTGCTCGACGCGCGCCGGGTCGGTGACATCGTCGAGCGTGCGCGAGATCCCGTTACACCGACAGGCTCCGTAGACGCTCGCGGTGGCCATCGCTTCGATCGACCGGCCCGGCAGGAGGTCTTCGTTCTGGGCGCTCCGGAAGAGCTGGCACGCCTGGTCACGAATCGTCTCGGACAGCTCGAGTGTACTCACGATCCGGCGGACCTCTCCAAGGCCATGTGCGAGGTTTCGCTCGGCTTTCGACTGAAACCGCCCACGAGTCTGTTCCCGGCGCATCCGGGCGACTTGACGGCGCTTCCGTCCGGAGAGTGTGTTTCCATTCGCGTCAGTCCCACGGCCGATCTCGGTCGATAGGCCCCGATCGTGCCGCGCCGCCGTGAGCGGCGCACCCGTCCGTTCCCGTTCGTCCTCGTCGAATGCTCGCCATTCGGGCCCGTGATCGATCTGGTGCTCATTGACGACGAGGCCACACTCCTCGCAGACGGTTTCGACCGCATTGGTGGTGACCCGACCGTCGCATTCGGGGCACTGGTTCGCGCTGGAGTGAGTCTGTACGTCTTCGTCGAACGTCGTCTCGTAGATCTCTCTGGTTGCCATGATACTCAGAGGGACATTCCAATGAATCGCGCCTCTCGGAATGCCCCTCACCCATCAGGGGCACATAAATACCCAGCGGGACGGAGCCGGCGCAGTGCTCTGCTGTGGCGAAAGCCCGGCGGCTCTGTGAGCCGCCCGGAACGTGGAGGCGGGTGGGGCGGTGGGAAGTGGGTGAACGGGCATCAGCAAAAAAGAAGGCCGCGTTAGCCGACTACTCCCACCACCGACCGCGCTCTGGGAAGTGCACGGTGCTCCACCCGGTCAGGGCCACTGAGACGCGCTCTTGATACCAGTTCCGCGCCGCCCCGTGAATCCGCACGCGCTCGCCTTCTTCGATCCAGGGTTGATTCGATTTCTCCCAGACGGTCACCTTCGTTCGTCCGCTCTCGTCCTCGATGAGCCCGACTTGCTGAATGGCCGATGAATCCGCATCCCACAACTGGGTCACGGCCCCTTCGATGCTCACCTCCTTCCGGTTCACGTCCTCGACCTTCCCTATTGGGATCACCTGTCCCGGCGCCGTCTGGAGCTCCTCGAACACCCCGACGACCGCACTCGTCATGTCTCTCCCCATGACGACCGCTTCGGCCAGCCGCCGACTGATCGCCGCCCGCGACCACCCATCCAGCTTCTCGGCCAACCGCATCGACTGCTTGTTCACAGCCGCCAACTGCTCCTGTTTGAGTTCTGCACGTGGGTCCGGCCGATCCGGGTCTGCCATTGGGTCCACGCTCGCTCTCCGCCTCTGGAACTCCGTCCGACGCTTCGCACTTTGTTTTGCCGCGATATCTCGCGTTCGCTTCTCCCGACCCTCCTGTGTCCCGAGTTCGGCTTGGGCACTGATGCGCTCCAACTCAGCCTCCCGCGCCTTGATGCGTTCTTCCTGTTCGAGGGTCTTCCCGAACAGGTGATCCGGCCCTGCTTCGACCCGCGCGTCCGGATGGTTTGAATCGACTTTCGCCTGCACTTCCATATCGACCGTCGCCCGGAACTCCGGGGTCTCATCGACGACCTCGAAGCCATTCTCGTCGACCTCGGCTTCATCGTGTTTCTCGAATGCCTGTTCATCGACCGAAACTACTTCACTGGAGACGTTCTTACTTGACATGGCGGAACCTCGAAGGCGCTCACTCGGCGTCTTCTTTCGACACCACGACTCTCCAGCCGTGGCTGTCCACAACGACCAACATCATCCATCGCGCGCTCTCGCTTGCGCCTTCGCGAGCGCCCTAGGGCGCGAGCGAGAGCGCGCCAGGAGGCCACCCATCCAGCACCGCGCGCCGACCCGCCCGGAGCGAGCGGCCAGCTTTAAGCCGTTTCTCGCGTCCGGCCCGGACTGCGGGTCCGTGTCCAGGGCGACGGTCGTGAGCACGGCGAGCCGTGGTGTGGCTCGCCGCGCGGAACGGGCCAAAGCGCTGGAACGCGAAAGCCCGCGAGGGGCGCAACCGAAAACGCGCTTAATGCTGGCGTCGAGACCAGATTTACTTTAGCCCGGAACGGGCGCGGGCGGTGCGGAGAGCGCCCGCACGCCCGGAATGGTCGGTCGCGAGTGACGCGGAGGGCGGAATGCGGCGAGCGGGACGGGCCGGAGAGAAACACCAAAATAGGAGGTGTCAGTGCGCCTGCTTACCGAACCTCGATCTTGTGCTGAAATTTCTATAATTTGAGAAAACAGGCCTGCTGCATACAGACCATCTATTTAGTAGAGCGGTAGCGATGGATTGTCTTGATATCTGAGAGGGCGGCGTGTGGGTTGGCTCACATTCCCATATCGACAGCTTCACCGGGGATTGGAAGATCTGGAGGGGCGACCCCGAGCAGTTCAGCTGCGTGATCGAGCGCCATGTCGAACCCATAGTACCGCTCCAGTTCATCGCCATCCGGTGTCGTTCGCACTTTCACCATCGCATACCCTTCTCGATTCTGAATCACTGCCGCGGTACGTCCTGCATGTCCAAATTCAAGCACCCGCTCTGACTCGGTTTCAAAATACCGAGTTGTAATCCCATTTTCTTCCAGCGTCACGTTTATCATAGCTCTTCGTAGGATGCCAGGATACAGTCACACTTGTTGGTTTCCGTCGAATTGTCATGATCGTCACTACACTTCCACCTGTCCATCGAAGCCTTTAGAAACCTGAATGGGGGAATGGTTCTCATGGCTGAAGCGACAGATCTTGAGGAACTTCGTCACGGCACTGATCTCGTCAAGCAGGGATTTGCCCGGATGCAGAAAGGGGGCGTCATTATGGACGTCGTCAACCGGAAGCAGGCCCGGATCGCCGAGGATGCAGGGGCCGTCGCAGTGATGGCGCTTGAGGCCGTTCCGGCAGATATCCGCAAGCGTGGCGGTGTTGCCCGGATGGCCGATCCCGGGGAGGTCCGGGAAATAATCGATGAGGTATCGATTCCAGTCATGGGTAAATCACGGATCGGCCACACGAAAGAGGCAGAGATCTTGGAGACGACAGGCGTCGACATGATCGATGAGAGCGAGGTGCTTACTCCTGCGGACGACCGCTATCATATCGATAAACGCGAATTTACCGCGCCGTTCGTCTGTGGCGCTCGCGACCTCGGCGAAGCACTCCGGCGGATCGATGAAGGCGCCGCCATGATTCGTACCAAAGGAGAGGCCGGAACCGGTGACGTGAACCAGGCCGTCCATCACCAGCGCAATATCAAGGGCGCAATCCGGCAGCTTGAAGGGATGACTCATGAAGAGCGGGAGTCATGGGCTCGTGAACACGAGGCTCCTGCAGAACTCGTCCACGAAACTGCGGAAATGGGTCGGCTGCCAGTGGTGAACTTCGCTGCTGGTGGCATAGCCACACCAGCGGACGCGGCGCTGATGATGCACCACGGTTGCGACGGCATCTTCGTCGGTAGCGGCATCTTTGGTGCCGAGAATCCTCAGGCGATGGGTGAAGCGATAGTTGAGGCGGTCAACAACTGGGACTCCCCCGAGACGCTGGCTGCGATTGCTGAAGGTGCTGGTCAGGGGATGGAAGGCGAAGCCAACGCAGATATCCCCGAAGATGAGCGCCTTCAGGGGCGCGGTGTGTGAACACGAGTCATCTCGAACTGGAATTATGACCCTGACTGCTGGTGTCATTGCTCTGCAAGGCGACGTGAGTGAGCATGTCACCGCCATCGAACACGCTGGATCCCGCCACGGAGAGACAGTTGAAGTGCTGGAAGTTCGTGAATCGGGACAAGTTCCTGAGTGTGATGTTTTGTCGATGCCAGGGGGAGAGTCCACGGCTATTTCCCAGTTCATCCATCGTGAAGGAATCGCTTCAGAAATCGTCGACCATGTTAATGCCGGAAAGCCACTTTTGGCGACATGTGCTGGATTGATCCTTGCAGCACAAGACGCCCAAGATAGCCGCGTAGAGACGTTAGACTTGATTGAAGTTAGCGTCGATCGGAATGCATTCGGTCGGCAGAAAGATAGCTTTGAAACGAATCTACAAATCAGAGGGTTAGATGAGCCGTTTCCAGCCGTCTTTATCCGGGCTCCCTCGATAACAGAAGTGGGAGAGGGGGTTGAGGTGCTTGCTGAGCATGATGGGCGGGTTGTTGCCGTCCGGGAACCTCCTGTTGTTGGCACCGCGTTTCATCCTGAACTGACCGGGGCTTCCCAAATACATGATTTGGTGTTTTTCGAGTCGGATTTACCTCCACAATAACCAGGTCGCAGATATCGTTATTTTCAACATTACGGAGTTTGCTGCATTCGCGCCCTGTATACAGCACGCTCCTGAGAATGTGTCTGAATTTAGTAATACTATTCAGAGCTGTAATAGGTGTGTTCGGCGTATCAGTTCAAAAAGCAAGCGACCAGCGGGTCGACATCCACTCCACAGATAGGAGCGTCCGCTCGCTAGCGTTGAGGACGCTACGGCGGCACCTCGCGGGTCTGTGCGCTATTCGTTGGGCGTCACTGTGGCTCCCTCGACGGGAAACCACTGGTGATCGTCCCACTGGAACCGCACGGGCCGTGCCGTCGGCCTGACTGTTGTGTTCGTTGCTCGTTCGAGCAATGTTCTCGAAGCAACGAGGTCGGCGTGGCCGTCGAAACCACACGGACAGGTGAGCGTCTCTCGATGCCGGCGTGTTCGGTCCCGTTCGCCACATTCTGGACAGGTTTGGGACGTCCACGCCTCCGAGAGTGCTCCTACGTCGATTCCGTACTCTTCACAGACTGATTCGAGTCGATCGATACACTGCCGGTGAGCCCAGAAGGTCTGTGCTTTGAGGTTCGCTTCGACTGACCAGTACTCACCGAGCACCCCGGTGAGATCGCCGTGGTAGAGCGTTGAGACACCAGCCGCCTCTAAACGCTCGACTAAGTCCCGAAGGAGTGCGTTCACTGCATGGTCACGTCGCCGCGAGCGTTTGCGATAGAGCCGTTTGATTCGTTGACTCGTGTGTCGTCCATCAGGGAGTTTCGCTTGAGCGCTGGCGATAGCGTTAGTCGTCTCTCGAAACTGCTCGAACGGGGTTTGTCCACTGTAGAGATACTGCTCCTCGGTCGTTGTCGTACAGGCAACGAGCACGTTTGCACCGAGATCGAGTGCAGCGGCCTCGGAGCCATCTGATCTGCTCTCTTCGACGTCGTCGATGGTTACGGATTGATGCACACGGTACGTCTCTTCGACCGAGTCGTACGAGATTTCGAGTCGACCACTGTCTCCACGCCACTTCGGATTGCCCCGAACCGGTAACCGAAGCCGTTCGTACATTCCGAATCCGTACTCGTCTTTGAGATCCATGCCGATGCGGATTTCCAGTCGGGACCGCCTGTTCCACTGAATGGTGTACGAATCGTTTCGAATGTACGTTCGGAGTTCTCGGCCATCGTCTTGATTCCCCCAGTAGCCGGGGGGACTCGGATCGTACTCAGGATCGTTGAGAAGTTCGAAGAAGGATCGCCATGCAGTATCGTTCACGCGAGCAATCTGTTGGGTCGTCGCTCCGCTTAGCACGTCGACGTACTCGTCGTAGTAGCCATCGCACTCCCAGACACTTTCGCCGTCGAAGAACTGCTGGCGGCGGTCGTAGGTGAGTTTATTCCAGAGACTTGCCGACGCGTCCAGCACTCGCGTAAGGATTTCTTCTGTTGTTTCAGAGTCGGGAGCAATATCGAATGTATTCGTTCGTTTCATGGATCTGAACGATATTACATCCAGGGCACGCCTTCGCCGATTCCAGTTGACTGCACGATTCTCGGAAAACTACTGTCGGAGCTGGTCTGGCAACGTCGTCTCGTTTTCAATTCCTCTCTGGTGAAGGCACGATCACGTCGCGCCTCCGCCCGTTCCGGGCGCGAAAAACCAACACAAGCAAGTCGAGTTGGGGTCACATCATTGGTCGCTGTGACCCCACATCCGCGGGACATAGCCGAGATGCTCGATGTCGTCAGCGTAGTCACGAAGGAGCCCCATGAGGACGACTTCGGGAACGCCGGATTCGGCTTGGTCGACCAGCCAGTCTTCCAGTTCGTCTTCGGCCTGCTCAATCCCGTTAAGATCAACGGACATCCGGCCAGTCCCCCGCTGATTGACGATACACCTGTCGCCGGTGGCGTTGTTCCATCAGAAATCACCTGTATTACCATGCAGGCACGATCGCTTCGAGCCTGCACCCATTGCAGGCGCAAAAAGAACCACCGGCGACGTAGTCAGTGCAGAGGTGTGCCGATACCGATATGCCCGCTCGTGTCCGGCCCGGACTGTGGGTTCGTGTCCAGAGCGACTGTCGCCGAGAACGCGCGCCACACCGCGGCGCGCGACAGCGCAGGCGGGACAAAGCGCTGGAACGCGAAAGCCCGCGAGGGGCGCAACCGACGGGGATACCCGCTGGCGTCGAGGGCACATTCATTTTAGCCCGGAACGGGCGCTCGCGGTGCGGAGAGCGCCCGCACGCCCGGAATGGTCGGTCGCGAGCGACGCGGAGGGCGGAATGCGGCGAGTGGGGCGTGCCGGGAACGACACAACGGCCTCATCACGGAGATGAATCGTCACCGAACAGAGATGGCTCGGACAGCAACGGCCGGTGTTACCACCGGGTCCGTTCTGCCAACGCAAAGGGATAAACTGGACCGCTCCCGGCATCGCGAAGCATCAGTGCCGCCTCTGTGAAACTCCACCGTGAGCCGACAGTGTCGTCGATCAGCAGGACAGGCTCGGCCCGAACCTCATCAGTCGTCGCGAACGCCCCCTCGACGTTCCAGCGTTTCTGGTAGGAGTTCGCCAGTTCGTGCTGGGGCTGCATCGGTTCGACCTGTTCGACGGCGTGGACGTAATCGATTCCCAGTCCGGTCGCGATTCGTCTGGCGAGATCCTGAACCTTCTCCTCGCCCGTCGGGGAGGGAACAGCAGTGACCCAGGTCGGACTTGATGACGGTGTCCACTCCTGTTTGATGTACTCGACTGCGGCGTCAACCAGCTTCTGGCTGTACCCATTGTCTTGGTCAAACTGTTGGCTGACCAGCGCGCCATACCCTGGGTCACCGTAAACTGCCAATGCACGCCCCGGTTCAGGTTTCCGCTCTTCAGCGATTTTCGAGCGGCCGTCTTCCTTGGGCATGTAGTATCGGGGCGATATCTCGGCTACCGATTCAGCCCGGTAGTGCTCTACGGCCGCCGAAACGAGGCTTTCGTCCTGCACCTCCGTCGGGAGGACCGGCCCCCTACAGGAGGCACAGCGGCCACAATCCTCCTCGAGGGAGCCATCTAATTCGTCGTCGATGAACCGGGTCAGACAGTCGTCGGTTTGGACGAACTGCTTGATACGCTCGAGCTCCCGTCGACGTTGCTGGGTGACTGACGCGATGCGGTCGTGGTCGTAGTTCCAGTCGGCGGCTGTCCGCTCAAATCCGTCCTCAACCCGAATGACGGCGTTGTCGACCCGAACCATGTCTAGACACTGGGAGGCCGCCTTCCAGGAGATGTTCGCCCGTTTGAGGAGCTGGTACTTGTGCAATGGCACCTCGCTGTCCGCCAGCGTCGAAAGTACGATCTCGAACTCCTCGGGGTCGGGAAACGCTTCCTCGATGAAGTACTCCGCAATCTGGTTGTCCTCGTCGCCGGAGAGAAGGACAGCGAAGGCGTCGTCTAGGTCACGCCCCGCCCGTCCAATCTCCTGGTAGTACCGGATAAGATTCGGCGGACGTTGGAAGTGAATAACCCAGCCCAGATCTGGTTTGTTGAACCCCATCCCGAGGGCATTCGTGGCTGCCAGGCCGTCCACTTCGTTCGCCATGAGTTGGGCTTCCAGTTCGCGGCGACGCTCGTCGTCCATTCCGCCATGGTATGGCTCGAACTCGAGGCCCTGTTGTCGCATCCACTCGGCGACCGTCTCAACCTCGTCGGTCGTCAGGCAGTACACGATGCCCGAGGATGGCAGGTCGGGGACGTTCTCAGCGAGCCAGGCGAGCCGCCGGGCCCGTGACCCCAGCTTGTTTGTCTGGAGACGCAGTGACTTCCGGACGAGATCACCACGGATTACCTGGAGATCGGGAACTTGATTGGTAACATCATCGACGACTCGATCGTTGGCGGTTGCAGTCGTCGCCGCCACCGGGATGTGGTCCGGTAGCTGCTGGAGGATGCGTCTAATTCGGCGGTAATCCGGGCGGAAATCGTGCCCCCAATCGGAGATACAGTGCGCTTCGTCCACGACAAGAAGCCCGAACTCCTCGTCCATCGCGAGTAACACATCCTCCTGGAACTCGGGATTCGCCAGTCGCTCCGGTGAGATCAGCAGCAGATCACAGCGCCCCTCGCGAACGGCGTCTTTTGCCTCGGACCACTCCTCTTTGTTCTTGGAGTTGATGGTCCACGCGTTCAGGTCGAGCTGCGTTTCGGCGTCCTGGATCTGGTTACGCATCAGCGCCAGTAGCGGACTGATGATGAGCGTTGGGCCGTGGCCCTGTTCACGGAGTAGTTTAGTTGCGATGAAGTACACCGTGCTCTTGCCCCACCCAGTCCGCTGAACGAGGAAGACTCGCTCCTGTCGGTTGACCAGCCGGTCAATAGCCTCCCACTGATCTGTGCGGAATTCCGCCCCCGGTCCGATACTACGTTCCAAGAGCTCCTGCGCCCGGCGCTTGGTACTCTCGCTCGAATCCCCGTTCACGCTGAACGTGATTGGTTGATCCGTGAAAAGAGTTCTCGATGTACCGCTGCACACCGTCCATCGCCCGCGAGACGATGGAATCAGAAAACTTGGGCGGCGACGCGACTGTTGTCCACTCCTCGTCGATCGCGGCGTCGATGGGCGGTGCCTCGACGTCAGGGTCGTCGACGGCCAACTCGTCGCACATCCGTTCAGGGAGGACGAAGGTGATGTCGTTCCGGCGAGCGAATCGCCGAACAGCCTGGTAACGGCTGTTCGACGGCTGGCCCATTGCGACGAACAGGCCGGTGTCGGCGATGTGGAGCGCGCTCACGCGTCGTTAGCTGTGTCGCCGTCGTCGACGTCCAGTTCGTCGAGTGACGCGCCCGAAGCCTCGATGTTGTGGTGCTCGTGGACGACGGGCCGGAGCGCCTGCAGGGTCATCTCCGCAGCTAGCGGGGAGATATCGAGATCCTCGGCCATCAGCCAGTGGGTCACCTCGCCGCGTTCGCGGGCGACGGCGTAGGTGAGTGCTGTTGCGAGGCCGGCGACGCCGTGGCGGTCGATGTAGGTGTCGATATCGCCGTTGGTTTCGCGACGGCCGACCGCGTCGATCAGCACCGGCGTGATCGTGTACTCCCGGTCGCCCGCGGTCGTCGTCACGGTCAGGTCGATCTCGCGAGCGGCGTACCGCCGAGGCTGCTCGTCCTGCGTGACCTCGACGACGCCGGTGTCAACGAGTCGGTTGGCGTAGCTGTAGGCCGTCCCCTGGGCGAGCTCGAGTTCGTCCATCACATCCTGGACGGTCGCCTCGTCCTCTCGAGCGAGATACGCGTACAGCTGGGCCAGCTGCGGCTCCTCGAGGAGGTCCGCGACCGAGAGGAAGTCCCGGACGATGTCGCCGTTGGCGCGGTTTGAGGTGCGTGACACGGGTCGTTCTTGATTACAGTTTACAGAAAAACAGTAAAGAGTGTTTGGGTCACTCTGCCGGCGTCGCGACGAGATGCTCCTTGAGGTCGCGCGTCCAGTACGTCGCGAGCCCGCCTGGGCTACAGTGCTCGCACAGTTGCAACGGGCCTTCGAGATGTCCGAGTTCAACGCGGAACCGCGTCAGCGCCGCGAGCGCGTCGACGACGAGCCCACACCCGTCGCAGGCGAAGTGATCACGCTCGTCGGGATCCGGCTCCACCTGGATGGCACAGTCGACACAGACCGGATGGGTGACCCGCTCGTCCTGTCCCCAGGTATGTGCCTCGCCAGTCTCGGCGCCTGGAGGTGCATCGCAGAAGGCACAGCCGGTAAGCGTCTGCTGCATCACTCGCCCTCCTTGTCGGCGTCGCGGCCGGCCGTCCAGCCCTGGTGGAAGACGGCTAGCTGCGTGGATGAATCGAACGCGTTACCGCTCGGCTCGTGGACCAGAACTTGGTCCTCGGGAACGAGTGTGACGACGTCCGCGTCGACGAGTTCGCTGACCAGGTTCTGGGCCGTCGCGTCGTCGACGTCCGCCGTGTCGACGCCGGCGATGTCGCGGTCCTGGGCGAGAAGTTCGGCCTCGAACTGTTCGTAGTCGGCACTTGTGTCGTCGCGAGGATTGGGATCAGACATGGTGATCACGCCGCGCACGCTGTCGCGCGCTGCACGCCTCGCGGCGCCGACAAACAGGCCAGGTCGGACAGCGTCAGTCCGGTCGCGGGTCGCGATAGCCGATAACGGCGACGTCGTCGATGAACAGGACGCCCTTCATGAAGTCGAGTTTCGTCAGACTGTGCTGGTACAGGTTATGTTGTCCGAGATAGTTCAGCGGCACGATCAGGCAGCCGAACTCGATCTTCGGCCGGCCGTCCTTCTTGGTGCGATGCCCTTTCTGGAACTTGAGCAGGTCGTCGCTGACGTTTTTCCGATCGCTCTTCTCGACCTCGATGCCGATGCGGGCGTCGGCGTCGTAGAGGTCGACGCTGTAGTTGAAGCCCAGATGCGACCAGAGCTTGCAGTTCGGGTTGTAGCCGCCGGTGGCGTCCCCTTCGTACCCGTACTGGGGGGGGGGGAGGCCGTCGGCGATCGCGGCATCGAACGCGCCGATTTCGCTGTGTTTCGTCGAGCCGTCGAAGACGCTCGCCGGGACGGCATCGACGGCCGACCGAATCGACACAAGTGCTTCGTCCGGGAACGCCTCGGACGAGGTCTGGGTGCGGCGCTCGCTCAATCAGGTGACCTGCTCGACGACGACCATACTGGCCTTCGACGACCAGCGGCCCGATAAAACCCGTCGCGACGAACGTTCGGGCCGACCGGCCGCCAGGTTACGCTACCTTGAGGGACTGGGCGACGGGTGGGGTCGGGGGAGTGTATCCAGCCCTCAGCGTTAACCAACACTGTGCCGGAGTCAGACCGGGATGTTGGTTAAGATTAACCGCTATGGAGCCTGGAGTTCTCGAACTGGCTTCACCGCGAACGTGTCTGGCTCGCTAGCTGCCGCCTCACGTGGGTGCTCCGTCATCGGGGATGCTGACTGCGTGAGCTGGGTGATGAGCTCGTCTCGAACAGTCCGTCGAGGGACGGTGGTCTCGTGCCAGCCCAGCCGGTCGTCGAAGTGGCGCTTCTGGAACTGCTCGCCGACGTCGTCGACGGCGACGTACTGGGTGCGCGTCGACCGCCCGACCTGCCGTGAGACGAAGACGGCACCCACGGCCTCGTGCGTCAACTCGACGAGAGCACACTCCACGAGCGCGACGACCGACGCGTGATCCCGGTCGGTCGGCACTGTCACCTCGATATCCGCCCACGGAGCCTCACCGTCGGGATTGGTTCCTGCTTGATCCGCTGACCGTTTCTCGCTGATTCGTTCCGAAGCCATCGTCTATCGGGGGCACATGATGTGCCCCGCCACCCCCTCGCGGGGGCGACAGACACCACCGAAATGCATCTGTTCACTCTATCCACTAAATCTGATATATCTCTGAATCCAATATCCCTGTGATGGCCCTCGGCCTGAGAGAGCCGGCGGCCTTCGCACATTGCATATCGCCTCTTTCTTTGGACGAAAACCGCGATATGCAAGGCAAAATAACGCGCTCAAATCGCAGAAGAACCTCGTCGGGCCAATTTGAGACGGTAGAAAATACCTCGACGAGCTGCCGACTCACCACTATTTCGCTAAAATTGCTCGACCACGGGGTAAGCGGGGTAAATTCGGGAAGTACTGATGAGAGATACGAATAGCCCTGTGTCAAGAACGCCTTGCTGGATGGCTGCGCTCTCCCGTGAGATGCCGAAAGAGACCCCCGATTCCCGCGAATTCGGGACGCTAAACCCACTCAAAATTGCCCGACGGGGTTTCAGTACAAGGTAGACAGTACTACAACCCATCATCTCGATATACTGAGGGGACGGCTTGTTCACAGTCCGAACTCGACAGTGGACAAGTACGGGCTGTTAACCAACAATCCGAATCAGGAACAGAGTTTGTTGGTTAATATTCTGCCCCCTCCACTGTTTCCGGAGCTATTGCTGTCTTCGTCTGTCCGACACAAGGCTTTTCGAGCGTCTCCGTGGAATCACGATTATGCGCCGCCGTGCCCTCCTCGCGACCGCCGCTACGTCCCTCCCCGCAGTAGTCGCTGGCTGCACCAGTCCCGGTGGGTTGGGTGGAAGCAACGCCGCTGCAGAAGCCCCTACAGCACGCCTCGAACTGACGACGATTGCCGACGCAAAACTCCCGACGAAGGTCCTCTATACAGTCCGCCCTGCTGAAGGCAACGACGAAACGGCACAACTGTTCGATCGGATTCTCGACGGTGGCACGACAACGAAGGCCACACGGCCGCCACTGCCCGAACAACAACATATCGCCTACCAAGACGGCGTCTACGAGCTGGCATACGAAGTGATCGAGAAAACGCCGGCCACCAGGTACTCCGTGAAGGTGGATATCGTCACCGGCTCGGTGACCGAGGCAGAGGCTATCCAGTTCGCTGACCTCCCCGAAGTTGATCAAGAGGAATTTGCCGCGCACGGACTCGCTGATGGTGACCCGGTCGGGATCGGGACGACGTTCCTCTATACGGATGCCGAACGCGAGCAATCCGTCCTCATCCCCAAGTCGGAGTACTCGTATATCATCTGGGACGATGGGACTGAAGCCGAATGGGTCGTCGACGACGCGTATGACACGACGCTGAACACCTATCGCTACACGGCTGACCAGGTGGCACCGGCCGCCGAGTACGGCCAACAGATGCGCGAGCGGTTTACGTTCGAACTTACGGATCTTCCAGACGCCCAACGAGAGATCGTCAAGACGGCGATCACGGACGGACCGTACGTTGTCGGGCCCGATGAGACGTCGTCTGATGCACTTGTGGCGCTCGCAACCAGGTTTCGTGGACACGAACAGGCCCACGGGCTCAACGAAGACGGTAAAGGTGACCTGAGCGGCACGTATCTGGTTCGGTACCAAGACGACGTGTATTGGACAACGCTCGTCGTCCAACGGGATACCCTCACGACGACGGAGGGGTGAACGGGTAAGCCGTGATGACTCACGAGAATCTGTCGACCCAAATCTAGCGTTGATACTATCTATGCTGCTGGAGGACCTGGAGTGCGGTACTGAGCCGGGCGATGTACTCGTCGGGCGGGAACCGCCACCAGACTTGCCCACTCATATGCGCTAAGGGAAGCACGTAGGTATCGACGGGATCGCTGATCCGATGCAGCGTTCCGTGAATGTCCATCACACTAGCTGGATCAGCATCCGTCTCTACAACGGGCTCCGGTGACGTGTGCCGGCGAAGTGCCGGCCACGCGTTGCCGCCAAAGGAGAACACCACCTCCGGATCGAGCGCTTGGAGTTCTCGCTCGAGCAGCGCGTGATACGATACACGTTCCTCCCTCGTTCCAAACCCGTCGACACGGTATTTCACTACATCACCGAGGTAGAAGTCGTGGTAGAACTGCCCAGAGGCGACGTACTGGTGCCAGCCATTGGGGAGCGAGATGAGATCGTGGTTCGCAAGCGTCTCGAAGAATCGTTCGGTGAAATCGGCGTTGCGGCCAGTCAACCAGCTCTGTCCGAACGCCCGGTAGACACCAATCTGATCGCGGGCAGCACAGTCGCCTGCAAGCGGATTGTGGGGCCGCAGTTCCGAGAGGTGTCGCTCGTGGAGGTTCCCCGGATCTTGTACCAGCAACACGTAATCCGGATCGTCAGTTTCCCAGTCGTAGTAGAACGTGTACGAGAGACGCCTGCAAACCTCTGCTTGAACGGGGAAGCCTGCCTGTGACAGAACCGACTCGATATCGTCGATGGCTGACTCCTGTAACGCTTGTAACTCGCGCTGCGATGGTTGGTCAATCAGAGAAAGAAGATCGCGAGCCGTCGTCTCGTCCATTCGTGGGTAAGCAATCTCGTGCCCCCCAATTGAGACTTTGGGCGTGAGCGATACAAAATACGACGGCGACAAGCGGTCGGAAGCTGTCACGACCCACAGCTCACTGAATTCTAAGAGAAATGGCTATAGGAAATTCTATAGATATTATTATAGCAATTGCGAGAGTAGATTGCATCGCGACGATAACCAACAGAACGGGTCGAATCGGGTGTGTTGGTTAATCGGAGGAAGCCCCTCCATCGTTTCCGGAGCTTTGGCTGTCCCCGATAATCCGAGACCACCTCGATGACACTGGACAAAGACAACTCACAGGCTCGACCAAACCCGTGAAGGTGGCCTGAATGAGCCTATTCTACCGGTATCTTTATTTAACAGATGCGACTTCGTTGCAGTCCGACATGTATGGGGAACTCGGTCGAGGCGATTGGCGGAACGGGATTACCCAGCTCAATATCGTGGATGGCAGCACCGTCGAACCAGTTCAAGACTATGCAAAAGCGGAAGTCGGCTACGAATTCCGGTCTAAATTCAAAGACGACACCCGAAACCCACCAGCTGTCCGATTCACACCGGCAGAACTCCGGGCAATGATTGAGCAAGTCAAATCTGAGGTTGACGATCCCTTTACTGCGCCGAATTTCGAACCGCTTCGTGGCTGGCTCGAGACACACGGTGACGATGTTATCGCTGAGGTCGGTCACGAGGACAGTCTTCGCAAACAGTTCCGGATGAAATGGAATGACGACACTGGGACTCCGTATATCAAGGTTCAACGCCGTCGCCAGGACTGGAAGACTGGGGACGATTCTTGGCTGATCTCGTCACCAACACTCGGGCCGGGCGAGTTTGAGGGAGTCTTCGAGGACGTTGCCGTACCATAACAGCTCCAAAATCACCTATGTACAGTGTCGACGATGACGCCGCATCTAACGGCCGAATCGTTGCCGCATTTGCCTGTGGAAGTCCTCGGAATACTTCTCCCAAGCTGCTTGGCCGAATTCTTCCGGTTCCACCTCTTCAGGATGCTCTCGTTCCTCACCGACAATCCAGCCGTGGTCGACGTAGAACTGTAGAATACGCGTAGAATCCTTTGTTGAGATTACCAGCACATCTGTGATATGTGTCGGAATTTCATCCACCACCTCGTCCGGATTCGGGAACGTCCCCCGGACAAACGGAAGCTGCTCGTCTAGTTTCTCAACAGTAGATTTCGTCAACGGCTTGTTTGGCAAGCTATCGACTTTCCTGTGATTTGTGAAACAAACAGGACACTCCTCCTCATCTAAATAATCCAGGAGGTCGTGCTCAGCGTACTGACGCCGCATCTCTGCGAGCTGCGCTTCGAAGTAGTCCGACTCGAAAAATCGCTCCGGGTCCTCTAGAATACGGTCTTGTACCTTCTCACGTTCCGATTCAGACATCGATACCTGTCCGAATATCTCAGCCCGACCGTACAGGAAACTCCCCCATAGCTCACCCAGTTCCTGCGGTTGCTCGATAATCCCCTCTCCGTCGATACGAGTCCCTGTGAATCCACCCGGATCCTGAGGGACAATCGTCGAGAAAAACAGGATTCTGGGGAATTTGAAATAGGCGTGGATTTGGTCGTCACCGTAGACACTAGTGCCGTCAAGGTTCCGCTGTATATACACCTCAAACCCCTCGGGTGCCCCCGGATCTGACTTGACTAGGTCGATCTCGTCGGCAAAGAAGATGTGGTGCTGAGAGGGGTCCTCCGAGATCGGTTTCTCACCCAGCAAAATCGCTTCCCACGTCTCCAACCGCTCTTCGACGACCGCATTCTGAGGGTGATCTTCTTCGTGCCAGACAGCCATTTCGGAGACAAGAAGCCGCCAAGAGACAGATAGAACAAACTTGTACAACCACTCACCGTACTCGAACTCCTCCTTCTCGCCACGAATATGCGGGTAGAACACTTGAGAGGCGAATTTGGCCTCCCAGTCGGAGAAAACCTGTTCGCAATCTTCGCAGAGTAGCTTTTCGTGATGGTCTTGAATCCGAGTATTCGGATCAACCGCTTTTCTGAGAAAGGGGGTCGGACCAGACTTCTTCATCCACCGAATCACAAATCGAGGGATGATGTGGCTGTTCTGTAGCTCGCGTGTTTCTCCACAGAGCCTACACTCATCCATTGTATATCGAATTGCCTGGCATCGTACAATTTTCTGGTGGTAACTGGAGTTCGCTATGTGAGTCGCGCTGGAACGGAGTTTCAAGGCCACGGCACCATTAGAACAACATAATCGAGGATACGACCAATGGTACGCGCACCACCTGAAACACAAACGCAAGCTGACGACGTCTTCGAGGACTGGTCCCCGCCGGCGCTCGATATTCTCTGGGCGATCGCGCAGTGGTACAACGGCGCCGTTCTGGAGCGAGACGACCAACGGTATCACATCGGGTGGCACCGTCCGCCAGATCTCCAGACGCTCCTCGGCTGTTCCGACACAGAGTGGGAGCAACGATACGAAGATGTATTCACCGACCTCCAGTCCCCCGCGACGTCGCCGACGCTCGTCGACGACCGGCACAGCGGCCAGAGCGAGGAGTCACAGCCGTGGCTCACGGAGCAGTACATCCTCCGACGCAAGGTTCGGTGGACACCGACCCGGAGCGCCCGAACCGCGATGGACACGCTCTTTGCCGGGCTGTTCGACGACGACCTCCCGCAGCACCAGCACGAGCCCGACATCGGCCTCGTCGGCGACTGGGACGAGTCGCTTTTCCACCGCACCGGCGTCGCCGTCGTGGCCGCGGTCTGGCGCCAGCAGGGACGCTCAGTCGAGCTGTATCCTGGCGAACAGGGGCAGGCCCAACCGGACATTCGGAGTACAGCACTCGACGGTACCACCTGGGAAGCCGAAGTGCTGACTGACCACCACGACCGAACGATGCCCCGTTCGAAGTTCGCGACCTTCGCCGAACGGCCGGAGCGACAGCACCTCTGGATCTTCGAGAACAGACAAACGGCCTTCGAGACGCTGAACCGGCTCCACGAGGCCAGCGACGTCGACTGCCGGATCGCGAACGCGCCGTTCGATACGCCAGAAAACTACAGCATCCAAGTCGGCAACCGCTACCTCGACCAGAGCCACACCGACGCCGACTACCACTGTCCCGGCATCGACCGGATCGACACGATCACCGGCTGGTACGGCCGCCACTACGACGCCGCCGCTCGCACCCGCCTCGCGACACCACCAGCCACCACCCACTCCTGATATCCCTCACCTCTCGAACATACCTCACCTAGACACCTCTCTCGAAGAATAACCAACCCTCACTCCCCCTAATAATCGCGGAGATTTACGGAGGTGAGAGCCACCGATTCGAGAGTGTTTCAGTACCCAGAACCTACAGAATAGTCCTGAAACACCTGTGTAAACGCCCACTCTCAGATCGGGACCAATTTACGGAGGTTCAAACCCGGAGTGGTAAAAATACTAGAACAGGTCCTGACGAATCGCACAAATTGCTGCGTTGGATCTATGGCTCAAACGTATATTCAACTGTATCATAGGTATTCAAATCAATCCCATACACACTGAAATCGACTGACGGGTAAGACTCTTCCAGAGAGACGAAACACGTTGAACAAATAGCGTCCCCCAATTTGTACGCAATACCCTCCTGAACAAGTTCTACAGACGATCTGGCATCTTCGTAATCACCGAGATGGTCGGTTAGTCTGGTCATTTCCCAAGGGAGATAATACGAGTCACGTCGGTTAGCGTCTTCACAGAAAGAGCAGGGCGCAGTTCCTGGATGGTGATGATGACCCTCATAATCACCGTCAGTAACAGTGTCCCAGATGTCTTCCTTGAACTCTTCTGGGCTGCGATCATACTTCGCTTGGACAGTCTCCTCAGAGGCTTCTATGTTACATCCATGGAGGAATCGCTCTTTGTCGGTTAAATCTATTTTTGCTTGGATCGGACAGTTAGTACCTGTAATCTTGCAATGCCAACTATCGATAGGAACTTCAACTCGTCCGAATTGGCAGGTCACCCAGTCACCACCGCTAGCGAACTCATCCACGTAATGTATCCCCGTGTCTGCTATGTACTGTTCAATCGTGTTCTCGATTTCTTCATCCAATAGTTCGGCGTCGTCGATATCAAGAACTAATTGAGGCCCAGCTCGCTCGAGCCAATGTGTTTTGACCTCGCTATGTGTGTGCTCAACGAGGATCTCACCACTGAATTTCATACTCAGTCACTCAAGGCCGCGACGTACATTCTTACCGGCTTTTTGAATCGGGGATCCGGAGAGCTCTCAAAGCCTACCAGGTTCTGACTGGGGATCGTGGTAATCGTCGACAAGCTCGAGTGCCTGTTCGATAGTTCGCTCGTCGTACAGCGTATCCTCTGAAACAAGACTCACCCACTCGGCTCGATTTCGATCCGATTGTCGAACCAGCCGTTCTATTTGCTCGCCGTCACCGCCAGTCCAATACGCGAGCTGGCTGCAGAATGCGACGTCAGCCTCCGTTTGACTTGCATACCCTGCACTACTGCCAGTCCATAACCGCCGGAAGACGTCACTAGCGGGCCCGTACTGTGCCCGTTCGATGACTGCGGTATCACTCAAATCAACGTCGACACTGGGCTCTGATGGCAACCCACCGAATTCCTGAACATCGACGACAGACAGCGTCGCCGCGGCTTCGGCTGGGTCGGCAGCTCCTTTCCACGCCTTGTAGACACCCCGGAGTTCCGTCGTTCGCTCGGTAACTGTCGCCGGCGTCGACGACAGCCGATCACCCGTAATCGGTATGTAGAACTCCGCATCACAGATGTCGATCGGCCCGGAGGTCCAACTCGGTGGCTGCCCCGCAACGATAATCCGAATGGTCTGACCGTCGTATGCAGCTTCAGTATAGGAATCAAGCGTCTCAATCACCGTCCGGGCCCAGCCATCGAGGTCGCCGGTCTCAGGATCACGACAGGCGGAGAGTTCGACAGCAGTAAATGGGTCATCGTGTGTGGGATAGAAGGCGAGTCCGTCGACATCGAGTTCGGACGCCGTCGCCGTGGCGTATGCATCCTCAAAACCACTCCACGTATCTTCGTCATCGAAGGTTGCGCGCTCGCCGGTCGCCGGATCGATCGGTGTGAGTGAAATCCCGTCTGCCGAGTCGTCAGTATCAGCTGCCCGCCAACAGACCCACTGCTCCCGATCGGGGATTCGTTCCCCTTTGCGTCGGTGCCGCTACCGATTTCCGTCGACAAGCCTCCATCGTGGCGGGCCGCAGTGAGTGGGGCGCACGTTCGCTCGCTCTCCTTGTCGTCGTATGCCCGCCACCCCGGCCCGTGATTGATGCGTTGTTCGTCGATGACCAGGTCACAGTCCTCACATACCGTTTCCACAGCGTTAGTCGTGACCCGGCCGTCGCACTCGGGACACTGGTTCGCACTCGACTCCATTTTGACGTCTTCGTCGAAGCCAGTTTCGTAGATATCTCTGGTTGCCATCGTTCTCACCGTGTTCAGGGAACTCGCCAGCACTGCGACCCCCTCACCCTTTGAGGGGACAATAGACGACACCGACTCCTTACCAAGAAAATCGATCTTGAGGGCTTTTCCTCCGAAATGGGGAGAGCTGTATAAGATCTGTCTGACCTTTCGAAGGGGGTCCAGATAGCTATCGAGGTTAAATATGCCGTCTAATCATCTGAGGACGCTGTTCTCTGCATAATCTGGATATTTGGAGTAAACTATATCAATAAGATCTGGCAACCGAATATCTCCGTATTCCCGTACTATCCGTTCTGCCTCTTGGACTATCCGTTCAATATCTCCGTCAGAGATCTTTTCTCCGACAAAATCCCGCCCCTCCGGCTTGAGTTGATACTTGTACTTGACTATGTCATCCTCTTCGTCAAGTTTCTCTTTCGAGTCATCGATTAAACCCCGCTCGATGTGAGCATCTAAATCGTCGTACAGTCTACTGGAGAAGGGCCCGTAATCGTATGGTTCGAACCGATATGTGTCGGTGGGAGTTAAGTTTTCCAGATTCCCTTCCATCTGCATCAGGAAAATGAGCTTCTGGAATCGGGTACGCCCGTCAATCTGATGCTCCTCATGAGCGTACAATAACGCGAGCGGGAGCATCTTTCTGGTGTTCATGTTTGAGCCTCAACTTCTTCGTGCGCGTATGTTTGAAAGTCATCCACCATAATTCTTGCAACGTCTGAATCTTCAAATGAGAGTGTTGCGTCCTGTGTGCCGATATTCAGGAGCACTCGCTTTTCGTCTACAACGTAGTAAGATGAACGATTGTGGTTGTCGTCTATGTTCGTGGTAGCGCCGGATTCTTCTAATCGGTCTAATGTGTCTGAAGAGTGCGGTGTCCCGATGATGTTGACATCGATATCGTTCTCCAGAGCCTCTTCGATTGCTTCAATTACGTCGCGGGTGGCCCAGGCTAATCGAGTATCGAATCCGATGATGGAATCCTCGGCATCCTCGATCAGGTTCCTCAATTCGGTATTCATACCATCCTGTCCAGACAGTACCCACGCGGAGTCATCGGCGTCGGGCCCCCGTTCGATCTGTACTTCCCACGCTTCTTCGAGACTTTCGAGAATTTCGTCCGACTCTGCCTCGAACCGCTCCCGTTCTTTTTCGATTACGTGACGGGGATTCTGAGCGACATACCGCTTCGGATTCTCTCCTCGAACCTTGACGTATCCCTGTTCATGAAGACTGTTTAGCGGCTGATACACCTTTGCGGGTTGAGCGTCGATCCGAGCTGCTACCTGACTCGCCTTCATTTCTCCAAACTTTACGAGCGCATGGTAACAAGTTGATTCATACTTTCCCCATCCGAGGCGGCCCAACTCATCGCCTAATTGTTCCATTCTACTACTTATATCATAAAGTCAGACAACATCAATTCTGTGGTGAGCCACACTACTACTCAAAAGAAGTTGATGACGACTTCTTCATCTAGAATATCAGGAAAACTACTAAGTAACACCCTCACATACGCCAGCGTGATGGAAAGAGCGCATTCGTGGAACGCCGCTTTCCACATGGCTCAGCAGGAGTACGGCAAGAGAGTCAAGATCCCAAAGGTGGCCACTGGGCGCCTACCGCCACAGTTCACGGAGTCGCCGATGTCACTACACATGGGGGCGAACAAGGTTTACCGTGACCAGCGGATTACGGATAGCTTCCAGATTCGGGAATACGACGACTACCACACGGTGCAGATGGATAGACATAATCCGGATGACGGTAACGCCGTCAAGCACGCGATGACTGACGCCCTCCCTTACACACTGGCGGCAGTCGGTGTCGGTGCGATGATCTTCGGTGGTGGCGGGGGGTAAGATCAGATGTCAGTTCAGGTCGTCTATCTAGGTGCGATTGTTGGATTTGTCGTCGGCGTTCTGTTTAATGCCCGACTATTCGGGCAGACGTCGAGGGCGGGCTACCACGGTCGGAGTGGACAATTCAGAACAAAATCAGATGCCATGTTCGGAAAGGCGGCGTCTATCGCCTTCACCACCGTAGCCGGGTTTTTTGCTGGCCCAATGCTCTACGGATTCTTCGTCACTAACCCATTCGTGGGAGTTGTTGGGATCCTCGGCCTCCTCTACGTAGGGCTACACAAAGAGGTCGATGCGTGGAACCCTTGAGGTTATCATGAGTGGTAGCAATTACTTCAAAACGACGAGCGACGTAGTGATCAAAGGGGAAGTCCACTCCAGCAGAGGCGACTTCGAAGAAGAGCGAGAACTCCTCGCCGAGGGAGTTGATACGCTCGTGGTTGAGGGGAGCCAGGATGAAACTGAAGTCGGCTGGCTCCACGGCTGGTTCGGTATTGCGATGATGATCTTTGAGTACCTGTTCGCTAGCTTTCTATACACCGACCACCAGACGCTGGTGGACATAGCGAAGGGACAAGGAGCAGACGTGGTGTACACCCGAGAGACAGACGCGGCCCTCATCGAGAATTCGCACAAACTGGTGGTAGCGTCAGCGTTTGTCTTGTTCTACTTCCTCGTCTTCCTCTCGGCACTATTCGGTCTTCTCGGTGCGCAAGTATACGGCGCCGCGACTCTACTGATGGCCGGCCTTGGGCCAATCATCATACTGCGAATTCACGAGACTCGGAAGTCTGGTGACAACCGCGACAAGAAAATCGCCGAGAAAATTGAGGGTGTCGCGGGGAACGGGGATCGGGTCGTCGCGGTTATGGGCCAGAGCCACGCAAAGAAGGTGCCCGACTACCTTCCAGATGAGATTGACCCCGACGTCCGCGAGCCAAAATATGGCTTCTTATCGCTGTCGATGGGGCGCGACCTGTTCGTTCCTGCGGTTCGGATGATGGGAATGATGGCGATTGTGTACCCAGCGTTCCTCGCAGTCTTTCAGACTTACTTCGCGTTCATCTGACGTGGCTACAGTTGTCGAACTAAGTTTTACTTCCCCCAACTCTTGCGTCGGTATTGAAGGGCATTTTTCAAATCGCGTCAAGGAGGTCAACACCGCGCTGTAGTGCTACCATCCCCAATCTCGATGCCAGTTGGGTACTCGTTTCCCGTACGAAAGGGATGATATCAAGCATATTGTCTTTATCGGGGTTTTCGTCTTCTAATTCCAACTCAAACTCCTCCACACGCTCCTCAATGCGCTCCTTCTCCTCTGTTGAGGTCATCAGCCGGTTAATTTTCTCGTGAATTTCTTCGATAGTGATGTACTGTTCCTGACTCTGCTCCTGAGAAGAAACCTGAGTGACAGCAGATAGTCGGTGAGTACGTTGATTGGGATAGATGCTTGATGAAGATGCTGTTTGAGGAGAAATCAC
This sequence comes from Halodesulfurarchaeum sp. HSR-GB, assembly GCF_031432215.1. Lineage (NCBI taxonomy): Archaea > Methanobacteriati > Methanobacteriota > Halobacteria > Halobacteriales > Halobacteriaceae > Halodesulfurarchaeum > Halodesulfurarchaeum sp. HSR-GB. The sequence goes on from NZ_JAVKGN010000003.1 coordinate 62,944, forward strand.
GGAAAAATGGCTCAACACCAAGCTTATGCCACTGTAACACAGATTGAGATGTAAGAATCATGGCTCCTAGCGCGTCCGAAGACCCTCCGCTTGAGCTGGACTCTGACGATAAGCAGGAGCTGAAGGAAATAGTCGTAGAGTTCCTCTCTCGCTATGAGGGCCTCTACGAGAAGCGGATTCAGAAGCTTATCTTCTACGGAGAGATAGCGACTGCGATTAAGACGGGGCAGCGCTTGACGGACGCGGATTTTATGCCGTATGATTACGGTCCCTACTCCCGGGCAATCACAAACGTCCTAGACGAATTAGTTGAAGAGGGTCGTATATCGATCCGAGAGGATGGCCAGTATGCGACGACTTTGTCTGGTGGGAATATCTCTCCGAAGAAGACCTATCTAATCGGGAAGATACACTCGGAGACGAAGCGGATGAGTACTGACGAACTTGTTGACCGTGCGAAGAATACGTGGCTCTGGAAGAACTACGAATACGGAGAGGATATGGATTTCGCCGAGTACATTGACGAGGTCATAATGTCCCCGAATGAGAGGGATATGGCCCGAGAGCCAGAGAGAGACCCCGTGGAAGATGCCGACATGGAACGACTTCTTTCCTAGCTGATGGGCCAACTCCCGACTGATGTTCCTTGGGACGTAAATTGGGACAAGAAATTCGAATCCCAGCTGGAAGAGCTCAAACAGAGTGGCTCATTCGATACGTATCGGAAGAAAACAATCCGCATTATACGGAATCCAATCAGAGAAGGGTCATATAAGAGTGAAAACCTAAAAGGCCTCAAAACAGCACACGTCTCGGGGAACTACCAAGACATCATCTGCTTCGAGCTTACTCCGGGTGTAAACCACCAGTCGCAGCAAGAGAAACTGGAGGAAGTCTACCTCCACTTTATAGATCACTGGGACAACTACGATTCGGCATTAAGCAGTCGTAATGCGGCAGGGCGAACAGTCGAATTTACAATCGAGATGCCGTATCTCGAAGAGGGCTATGACGTAGAGCGGGCAAAGAATACTGTCTACAAAGCCGTAAAAGATCTTGATGGGAGCCGAATCACGCAAGAATGGGGAGACGAATGTCTTCGGTTGACCGGAGAGGTCTCACCAGAAGACAAAGATGTCGTTAAGACAGCGATCCCGACAACAGTCGATGTGAAGTTCAACGAGAATACATTGTTTTGAATAGGCGCTCAAGTTGGAATATGAGCACTCGCTGACTAACAGCTGTCTCACCAGGGTTAGTATCTAATCAATAGTATTTCAATAGAGCCAGCAATCTGTAGTTCAGAACTGCTCAGCGGGACCGGCGGATTCCTCCACAACCTGCTCATACATCTCGTCCGGAAACGGGAGACTCCCCCAGATCGAGTAGGGGCACTGGTCTTGGCCGATGCAGTAGCGCTGCATATCGTCGTTATCGCAGTTCATCGGCAACGGGGTGTCGCCGTCGATTGTGTTTGAGAACTCGTAGCGAATCTGGTACTCGGTTTCCTGTTTGTCGTACCACGGCCACCGGGAGAAGACGCCCTTGAGGTCTGCGACGACCTCGTCGAGGCTGCTATCCTGATACTGCGGGAGCCACATCACCATCCGCGCAAAGTTGTAGAGATCCTTCCGCACGGGCTTCTTCTCGTGCAACCGCTCCTCCATATTGGCCATACAGGGTAGTTCGAAGAGGTCCTCTATCTCCTGGACCTCGATCTGCTCTGCGCCGGTCCCGGCTCGCCCGATCCGGTACGTGTTGACGCGCCCGTCGCGGTCGATCGTGACGGCCGAATGGGACTCGTGGTCGGCCAGCGTCTTCGCGAGACTACTCGGACTCGAGATCCAATCCGTCACGGAGGATTCCCAGTCGTCCTCGGCGCCGTACGCGTCGACCGCTCGATAGAGTTCTTTCGCCGTGTGGAACTCTCCCTTTTGGGCGACCTCGTCGTCGGCACCACTCAGGGCCCGTCGGAGCACGCGGATCGTCCGCTCGCCACGGTCCCAGTTCCGCCAGATCCGTTCGTGATGGCCTGTCTCGAGGAAGCGGTCGATTCGCTCCGTGATTGCCGACTCGTTCGTGGTCAGCCACGTTAGCTGGTCGTCCGAGAGGCCGTCCTCCTGTACGCGCAAGAGCTTCTTGAACGCCCGCTCAGCATAGTCACGATACTTGCTGTCGAAATCGCCGACCGGAACGTACAGATGGTTGTCCTTCACTCGCGTCAGTATCTCCCCGCCATCGCCCGTCTCTGTCGACGACTCGTCCTCCTCTCGAACGAGACATTTGCGTGACGCCGCAGCCATCGGGATTTCGAGGTACAGCCCATCCCCGAACCCCGCCATCTCTTTGATTCCCGTACAAACCCGTCCGGGATGCGGCCCATCCTCACCGGGATCTTTGCTGTACAGCACCTCGGCGATGTCCTGCTGGAGCGACCCATCACCGTGGGCGCGGATGAGTGACGCGAGATTGTTGACGTACAGCTCTCGGATGTCGTAGAGCACCTGGATGTTCCGGGGCGAGGCGTGCTCGAACTTCGGGTGCTCTTTCACACAGATCGCACTCAACGTCGCGAGCACAGCGAGCGTCCCGGGCTCGTCGACGAACGGTTCATCGGCAGCGTCGGCACGAACCTGCTCTTTGAACGCAGCCATCCCGAACCGCTCGCTGTCGTTCAAGAGGTCTTCGGGCTGGTCCTCGCCGTCGACGACGTATCGATTGTAGCCACGCGTAAACAGCTGGTTGATGCGGGTGTCACCGTATTCCAATGGGAGCACTGCAACCCGATACGCGGCGTCCTCGTCGTCGGTGGGGGTTCTCGGACTCATTCTGTGATCACCTCCGGAGTCGCCGACCGAACGTCAAAATTCGGGCTCTCGATGGGTTGGACGATGCTACAGACGTCGGCGTGAAACGAGTAGGGCAGGCGAGCGACTCGCCGGCGGTCGGCTGTCACGACGGGGTCGATCGGGATCTCGTAGGTCTCGAGGAGGAGGTCGTTCAACACCTCGCGACTCGGTTCGTCGTATCGGTGCGCCGGGTCCGTATCGAGGAGGTAGACATGGACACCCTGCCCGCTGTACACGACCATCGTCTCCTTGGCGTCGAAATCGTCCTCGAAGATGTCGCGCACCTCGAACCCGTACTCGATAGCGCGGTCCACATCCTCGAATGCATACGGATACCCCTCGGGAGCGGCGTCGAGGAGGCCTGCGGCATCAAGGAGCGCATCGTCATCCTGGCCGTCGACGTCCTCCGAGACCATATCCGCTGCTCGTTCCCGGGCGATTTCTTTCGCGTCGATGTCGACCAGGAGGACCCACGGCCGCTCCCAATGATCCAGTGCGTAGTAGACGGCGTCGGGCCGTGGATCCGGTTTCTCCAGGACCTCCGGGTCAGCAAGCGCGAACTTGCTCCGTCCGAGTGGGTCGTTGCGAGCCGGATGCCGAATGAACTCCACGACGTCCTCGAAGTCGTCGAACTCGGGCGCTGTTCGGTCTCCCGATGCATCTGTCTGCCACGTATCTCGCCGGATGAAGTCCTTGTCAGGGACATCGTCTTTGCGAACCGGATGGGGGTCTCGAAAGGCGACGGCGTACTGTTTCGGGCCGGTCGACGTGATGAATTCGGGGAGGTTGTCGATGTAGCGGGGGAACTCCTCGGCGTAGTACGCGTAAATCTCCTCGCGGGTTGCCTGTCGCCACGTCATTGGTTGACCTCCTGATCGAGATTCTTGAACCCTCGGACGGTGGTCATTCCCGCTGCACCGAAGTCCGCCACAGCGTCTCGGATCGTCGAGAACGACCGTGCGTCCCGTCCGCTGACACTCTCTTCGATCCGGTCCGCGTGGGCCAGCTTGTCCAGAACTTCGATGGCCGTCTCGCGGTTGTTGAACGCCCAGATTGCGTCCGCATCTACCGAACTCAACTTATCGTAATCGTCGACCGGTGCGTGGGTGTTGTTGCTCGGGAGTTCTGCTTCCCCGAGCCAGACGAATTCACCACCCGCGTCGAACCCGGCGACGTCGAACACGGTGTCGTCATCGTGTTCGTAGTAAGGCTCGACGCGAGCGACGTCGTCCTGCTGCTGAAGCCACAGCTCGAGGAGTCTGACCCCAACCTTGTGCGGCGTTTTCCCTCCGATATCGCCCCTTCCGGGACCCACCTGCAGCTTTTCTCCGAGGAGCTCGCGCCCCGCTGGGAGGACGGTGTAGTATTTGCGGCCACAGGCCGAGGCTTCCTCGACGAGGTTCTGGTCGATAAGGCGGCGGAGATTGAGATCCTCGAACTCGTCTCGGAGCGAACGCATCGAGTCGAGGAGGGTGTACTCGGTAGCTTCCCTGTTCATGACGTCGAGGATGCGACTCAGGAAGCGGACGTCGTCACGACTGAGTCCCCGTTTTCGGAGTTCGTCATCGGTGACAGCCACATTGCTCTCCTGAACCGGAGTCGATCCGTTCTCCGGCTCCGTTCCCTGGTCATCAGTGCTCTCCTCCTCGTTGGATACTCCGAACAACGAGCTGATCTCCTGAGAGTCCTCATCGGGCGCACTCTCAGCGTCGTCTTGGTTGTCCGGCGCGGTCTCCGTCTCGGTCGTTGGTTGCTTGATAAACGAGGACTGAGTAGGCTCTGAGGCGGAACCACCGTCTTTGGACGGAACCGTCGTGTCGGCTCCCAAGCTTCCCCAGTCAGCATCCTCCGGGGCAGTGCTCGATTCAGTCCTCCCTGTAAGGCCGTACTGGGCCTGTGTCCGTTCCACCATCCGTGGCCGGGACACGGACTCGAAATGGTCTTCCTGCGGCTCTGTGAGCGGCTGGTCGCTTTCTGGATGCCCCGGCGCAATTGGGAGCGGCTTCAGCGAAAACGGAGCGGGCCCAGTCTCCCCGAACGACGGGCTCGGGAGTTGGGTGATCCACTCGCCACTCGGAAGTGTATTGATTCGGTTGCGGAGTTCGGTCGGGCTGAGGTCCTCGTGGGCGAGCGACTCAGCGAGGTCACGCTCGACCGAGATGTTGCCGATGAGCTTCGTCTTGATGTTGTTCAGCACCTCATCGTAGGCCCGCTCGTTCCGGTTGCGCACCTGTTCAGGAAACTGCATCACGAGTCCCATGCTCAGCCCAAACGACCGCCCCTGGGGCAGCAGCTGCTCGGAGACAAGCTTCGTAGAAGCGACCGGGGCTGCCTCCTCGATAATGAGGTTCGTGAGCTTCTCGTAGTCGGTCTGGCCGTCGCGCCGGCGCACCTGGACCGCGTCCCAGAGGTTACTCAACAGGAGCAGGGTGATCGCTCGCTGCGCCTCGGGACGGAGATCCCCGAAGTCGAACAGGATGGTGGCGTCTTCATCGAGGAACTCGCGGAAGTCGAAGTGATTGTCCACGTACTCGCCGTCGTCGTTCTGCTCGGGGACGTGACTGAAGATCCGACGGAGATGCGCGTCCTCTTTGAGCTTGTCGAGGCGGTTCCCGACGGCGTCCATCGACACCTGGAACTGGTGGTTGTCCTTCGCGAAGTGGCGCGTCAGCGATTCCTCGATGTTTTGATTGTCGGCTGAAACGGGCGGGATCGTCTGGTCGCGCTGCATCCGGAGGGCGGCGGCGAAGAGGTCGTCCAGCCCGAACACGTCGCTCCCGTACTCCTCGTCGAAGAGCGCCTTGATCAGGTAGCTGAGGATCTCGTTCGCGACGAACGCCTGGCCGTACTGCTCGCGGCCCATAATCATCCGGAGGATGTCGTGGACGTGGTCGACCTTGTCCTGAATCGCGTCCTCGCGGTTGCGCCCGGCCTCCAGCGCAGGACGAATGTCGAAGAAGGAGAACGCGGGGATGGCCTCCGGGACGCGGAATTGGTAGACGTCGTCCAACCCACCGAATTGCTCGTAGTGGCAGCGCAGATAGTTCTCGCACATCCCGTCGCCCTTCGGGTCGACGATGACGACGGGCCCGCCGGTCGTCTCCCGGAGCGAGAGAGCGTCGTTGATGATCGCCTTCGACTTCCCACCGCCCGTCGACGCGAAGCGACCGTAGTGCGTCGTCAACAGATCCGGAGGAATTCGAATTGGGTCTGGCCGCGGCTCGCCGTTCTCGTCGAGTGCGTACCCGATAGCCATCCCCTCCTGGAACTGATGAATCAGGTCTGGATTCGGCCACGGCAGCGGATTCCGGCTTTGCTGTTCGGCGCGGGTACCCCGCGTTCCCTCGACCGTCAACTGTTCGGAAGAGGGAACCAACACAACGTTCGCGAGCTCTGTCCCACAGAGCACCAAATCGGGCCGGGTCTTGCCTCGTCCGGTCGTCAGTTCGCGGTTGAGGAGGCGCTGCAGGGCGGCCCGTGCCTTCTTCTCCTTCGTTTTCTCACGGAAGCCATTGTCACGGAGGCGTTTCCCCTCGACCTCGTAGAACGGCCCATCAAGTGGATCGAACACCGGCAGTAGTGAGTCCATTCGGGCATCGAGATCGTCGCGAGTGTCCTCGGTGGGGACGCCGACGGCGTGGATATTGGCCGTGAACGACCGTTTGGCGTTCTTCGCATCGATGTACTCGATCCGCTTTTCGACGGATTCACTGATCTGCTGTTCGTTCTGGTCGCTCCGTTGGTCTTTGACCTCGAGCAACGACCCGACGACCTCTTGGAAGAACGTATCCCGGCCGTCGACGAGGTTCTCTTTCCGAACCTCCGCGTCGGACTGCCAGCTAGATCGTCGTTGGAAAACGACTTGGAACGCGGTCGGCGCTGTCGCCTCCATCAGGTGGTCGATAAGCGAAGCGAGCGCTGCGCCGGGTTGGTCGGCGGACGAGAGGTCTCCGGTCGTCTCCTTCGCCGTGAACGGCGTCAGCGAGGTCATCCAGTCCTGCTTTCGCGTCGTGGATCCACACCACCGGACACCGAGCGGCGAGACGGCATCTTTCGCTGGGCGAGCCAGAATCGTCCCCTCCGGTGTCATCGTCGGCTTCTCGATGGCCGGCCGCTCCCCGTCTTCCGGGAGGGAATCGGGCGGAGCTAGTTCGAGGACCGAGTCCCCGACAGCAATATGATGGTCAGGTACTGTGGTGGATGCCGTACCGCCGTCGACAACCGGATCTGCTTCGGCTGACTCGGAGTCACCTGGCCCCTCGTCGACGGGGTTGTACTGTTCCGCCGGGCCAAACTCGTACTGAAGCCGCCCGGCTTCGTAGTGGTTGACGAATTCCTGCGGTGTGAACTCGACCGGCTGAATGAGCCGGTCGGCGACGTCGACGTCGACGCGTTCGATGTCGAACGTGGCCGGGTAGATGGAACGGAGGCGTTTCTCGAGCGTATCGAGGTGCGCATCGGCCCCGTAGAAGAATTCCACCGGGTCGTCCGGGCCATCGCTCATCGCGAGAAACTCGAATCGGGGTGGTGTCTCACTGTGGAGCGGATTCAGCTTCGCCCCGAGGCCCGACGATCCGGGTGTGGTCAGTTTGTGGAGGCTGTCGAGGATACGGGGGATACTCTCCGGATCGAGTCGCTCGGACGTCGGCGTTACGCGCAGGTACTCAGACATTATCGTTCCCTTCTGTTGAACCCCCGTCTGGCTCGGCCTCGACGCCGTCTGACCCCTCGTTCGTTTCGCTCGTTCTATTCGTTCCGTTCGTTGCTCGGTTCTCGAGCTCCTCCTGGAACTCCTGCATCTCTGTATCGACGGCGCCGTCACCGGCGCCGGGCAGCGAGGACCGAACCTGTGCGGTCGGGTCGAAGTCGATAACCTGTTTCTCCTTGGGCATCGCCTCGACCTTCATCCCGCGCCACTCGCCGTCGACGCCGACGAGCGCCTCCGAGAACCCAGCGTCCTCGTTGCCCGGCACTGCGTCCTGCACGAATCGCATCTGCGCGTAGTTCAACCCGAACTCGTCGGCCCACTGGTCGTCCATCCCATCGAGGCGGTGGAACTGCTTGACTGCACACTGGTCGAGGATCGCTTCGGATTCAGCGTGCTCGAAGAACTCGTCGACGGTCTGTGTCACGAGTCGAATCGAGAGGTCGTGGTGCCGGTGGTGCCGGAAGACCGTCTCGAGGAACGCCAGGCTCGCGGCGTCCTGCATGATGTACCGCGCCTCGTCGATGTAGAACACGACCTCCTTGTCCGAGACCTTTGCCCGCTCGTAGACTAGCGAGATGAGAAGCTGCATCGTCAGCGCCGTGCTGCTGTCCACGCTGCCCTCCTGCTGGGCGAGATCGAGGTAGATGACCTTCTCGTCGCGGATGTCGAACGCCGACTCCTTCCCGAGATTGGCGTGCCGACCTTCATCTTCGAAGGGGCGGAGCTGATCGAGGAGCCACGTCGCGTCTTCCTCAATCTTCCCGGCCTCCTCGTCGGAGCGGACGACAAACTCCTCGGGGTCGTCAACCATGTCCTCGAAGACGTCCATCATGTCCCGAACCGTCGGACTCGGATTGCTGTGCGTCGTGATGTCGTCGGTGATGTCGTTGCGCTTGTAGGCGCGCTTGAGGCCGAGTTCGAGCGTCGTCCGCCGGTCACCGAGTGAGATACCGCGGAGCGCGAAGAAGTTCGTCAGGAAGCTCATTGCGTCGTCGAGCTTTTCGTTGAACGGACTCGCGTCCTCGCCCATCGCGCGCTGGACGCGTTCCGGCGTCTGACGGATCTCCAATGGGTTGAGGCCGAGCGTCCCGCCGACGGTGATGCGCTTTGCATCGAGCGCCTCGGAGACGCCGGCCCAGTTGTTCAACGGTTCGAGGATGATGCCAATCCGATTCTTGCTCTGCTCGATGGAGCGGATGAAGTTCTGCTTCGAGCTAAAGGACTTCCCGGAGCCCGTGTCACCGACGGTGAACATCGCGTAGCCGTTGTCCCGGGCGAACGGGTCGATGACGACGGGACTCTGATTGTCCTTGTGGATGCCGACCTCGACGCCGCCCTCCTCGAGGATCGTCGCGTTATGAGGAGCGGAGAGCAACGCGCCGACAGCGCCGCCAAGCGCGATGGACTCGCGCCCGAACTCGTTGTCACCGATCGGGGCTGCGGACTGGAGGGCGAGGTCCTGCCGACAGATGGCCGTCTTCGGTGTGAGGTTCGCGGGATCGTCGCGGAGCGTGCTCTTGACCTTCTGGACGGCATCCCGAAGGTCGTCTTTGTCGTCGGCGCGGACCGTGATGAACATCCCCTGGTCGAAGACGTTCGCGCCGTTCTCGACGGCTTTGTACGTCGCGGCCGCCTCGTTCGCCCGCTCTTGGAGGTAGGCACTCCGGACGCTCTGTTCGAGGTCGGCGTCGACCTGGAGGTCGTCCGCGATGTCTTGGAGTTCGTTCCGGGCCCGCTGCTGGTTTTTCGGCGTGATGTGGGCGGTGAGATCGAACTCGACGTCGGTCATCTCGAAGAGGTCGCTTAGGTAGCCATCGTTCGGGTAGTCGGCGTAGTCGGCGATGTACAGCGTCGTCGTCCACTGCTCGCCGACCCGTGCGGCTCGTGTTTCCCACTCGATGGTTTCCGGCGCCGTCACCGTCTTGTGCGACTCGGCGATGTCGTCGAGGAGCTGGCGTTCGCCGTGGCCGTCTTCGAGCGTCTCCTCGTCGAGGAGGTCGGAGAACTCGACCTCTTCTTCGTCCTCCTCGGTGTACCTGTCCCAGAGGAGCTTCCCGACGGCGCCGAGGACGACGACGATACCGACGTAAAGTGCTGCACCTTCAGCCGAAGTCGGGTCCGAGAGCCACTCGACTAACTGACCGACAGCTCCGCTTCCCGACTGGAGGACCAGGTTATGCACCGTGGTCATCCTCCCGGCGCGAGTGGCCGATGATGGGTTGTTCGCGAACGACGCGCTCTGCCTTGTCGTAGTCGTGCTCGTGCCCGTTCCAGAAGTCCATATTCAGGACGAATAGCTCGACCGTGCTGAGTCGACGCGCGGACCACCCGGATGCTTGCTGGATGAACTCGGCGCGGACGTCGTTGACCCGGCTGTCGAGCTTCTCGAACATCTGTGCGCGGCGTTCGACGTCGGTGAGGTCCTCACGTCGGGTGACGAACGGGTTGAACAGGAAGCCGATGACGGGGAACTGCGTCAGCTTCTCGGCAGGAGTACCCTCATCGCGGAAGCGGTCGTAGACCTCCAACGGCGTGACCTCGACGCCGATGTAGTACCGAACCTGCTGAGTCCCCCGGTCACGCATCTCCTTCGGCCGCGTCTCGCGGTATTCCTCGAGGAGTTCTTTGAAGATCGAGTTCTCCGTGACGTCCTCATCGTTCAGTCGGTCTTCAATATTCTCGGTGATTTGTTCCACCGGAAATGAGCGGGTTGTCGCGTGGAGTTTGAGCTTCGAGTCCAGTTCTTTGTTGGCGAACTCTTCGCCGGCGTCCTGGAGCTGGGCCCAGTCGTCGGACATCGCGAAGTCCATGTTGCCGGGATTGATTTCGATGAACGCCTCCATCGTCCCGTCGGCTCGCTGTATCGCGCCAGCTCCCGGCCACGCCCGCTCGATGTTCGTGAGGTCCTGCGTTCGTTCGTCCGGCTTGAACGGCGTGTAGTTTGCGAGCCCGCCTTCGTTCCGCTCCGTCTCGTTAGTACTACTGTCGGCTTCCTCCGGGGCGCTAAAAGTGATCCGGGGACGCTTGACGTACCGGTAGACGTCCTTCGTCCACGTCCACGCGTTGAGGTGGTCGGGAGAGACGTAGATGACTGCGACGCCGAAACCGAACCCGCCGGCGATGAACGGGAGGGCGAGCGATTCGATTCCGGTGAGACCAGCAACGAACAGCCCAATGATCGGGAATGCGATGAGTACGCCGACATCGCCCTCCTCGATGTTGAGGTAGGGGATGCGACTTACTTCGCCGAACTGGTCCGTGATGCGTCGTGCGGCTGCGTCTTTATCTATGGACATGAATTGTTAGTAGCTTCCAGGGTCGTTCTCGGTACGCCGGTACGACGGCGTGGGGCTGTCTTCGTCGCTGTTCGCACCTCGAGCGGCCGCCTTCTGCGCGACTGCATGGCCGGCGGCGGCTTTCGGTCCCCACCGAGCGGCGGTCGTCGCGACGCCGGCGCCACCGACGTACGCACCGGCTGCGACACCACCGATGAGGGCTGCGCCTTTCGTCGCGCCACCGACGACCTTGGCAGTCAGTGGCGTCGCGTATTTGAACGTCTTCCAGGTCACATAGAGTGCGACGAGCGGTAGGGATACAGCGACTAGGTACTTGAGAAACACGGTCCCTGGCGTTAACGACCCACCAGCGTAGATGAGATCATATCCCTTGAGAACCATTGCTGCTGGAAGTGGGAGGACAGCTAGGGGAACGAACCGTTTGGAGAATCCCATTGCAATGTCGGAGATGACGGGAATATTCCCGTAGGCTAGGGCGAACGCAATCGGCATCCCGTATAGGTAGACGTAGAGTAGAATCATGCGAATGTAGAACAGCGCCTCCAAAGCCCACATCGAAATCCCACCGAAGAGGGCGAATAGTAGCCCTAGACCGGGGTTGGCAATAGATACACCCAAGAACTGTAGCATAGCTGCGGACACCGAAGAGAGATCGGGCATCAGGGCAATAGTGAATCCATCAACGAGGTACAGGGTGAGGGCGCCGATCCAGTACCATGTGATGATCAGAAATGCTCCGACCCATGCAGTTTTCTTGGTCTTTCGAGCCTTGTAGGCACTTCCCATGTTGAAGATTCGAACCGTGTGGCGCCCCTGAACGCTCATCACGAGTAGCAGGAGAGAGATAAGCATGATTTCGCCACCAACGAGCCCATCTTGAATCGCTGGCCAGGGCGCGTTGCTTGGCTCACCGAAAATAAATGCCCCATCTGTCTGTGGCGTTGGAGTTCCAAACATCCCCTCTGTCAGGGTCTGATACCCTGACCGGAGTCCATCCATGAACAGACCGATGAACCACTCAACGACATCCTTGATCCCCTCCAGTACGACATCTATGAGATCGACCATCGTCAGGTCTCCGTGATTGTGATTTCACAATCGCTCATCTCATCAGAACCAGAGTACTGGACATCAAACAATTTCGCGACCTCGTCGCCTCCGACTCGTGTCTCTACGAAAACTGTGAATTGGCCGCTGTTGCCTTCGGAAGAGCATCCCATTCCCTTCTCAGACTCTGAGCCGAATGGAAACGAGTTACTGAAGAGGTCCGTTGTCTCCCCAGGGTCGACTATTACTTGTTCAGTATCATACATCCCGTTTCCCTGGGGATTCTCGATTGGATTAGGGACGTCTCCAGCAAACACTAGTTCAACGATAGCCTCTGGACCAGTTCCCGTATTTGTCACTGTGACGAATGCCTCGCCGTTCTTCAATCGGTCCGTCTCAGTGTCGCCGTAGACTTCGTCCCACGGTTTGTCGGGATTGTTTCGGAACAACCCAACATCTTGCATCTGAATTTCTGGTTGAATCTCGGTGGAACTCTCCGCAATCGTTTCCTCGCCTTTCAGTGCGACCACTCGGTACTCACCGGGCGCGTAGGCGGTTCCAATCTCGAACGAGACCTGTTGAGCCCCGGCGGCCACGTCACGCTGTCCGAACAGCTCACCGTTCGGCTGGATGAGGTTAACCTGGCTGACGTCAGCATCAGCGGAAAGTTCGACGACGAGCGTCGTCCCCTCGACAGCGACAGGCTCGAGCGGACCTTGGCCGCCTGGAGAGGTAGTTCCGTCACCAGGCGTTCCAGAGCCGCCATCCTTGTTCAAGCAGCCGGCAACGCTCACGAGCGCAGCACCGGCGACTGTTCGGAGGGCGGTCCGTCTGCTGAGTACGTTGTGTTGAGTCATGGGTTGCTGTCGAAGATGTCTTCTGGACCGAGCATTCGGAGGAGACGTTTGCCTGCGTAGAACATCACGAAGAACGGGATGAGCTGCCAGCCGACCTCGAACAGGAGAGCGAACCACCCGTCAATCGTTCCCAGCGGATGCCAGCGAGCGGTCGCGGAATCGCTCACGTACGCGGGAGTATGGCCGAGCCACGAGCCCGGATGGTACCGAGCCGTGTAGATTCCCGGCTCATCAATCGTCACGATAGCCACCCCGGATGCGTTAGTCTCGACGCGCTGATCTGCGATGGTGATGTATCCGCTTCGAGTGCTTCCGCCGATCGGGTATTGGCGGCTATCGTCGAGCGCGATTGGTGCATCGGTCTGATTATCCCGGAGTTCGACCCTGAGCGTCGCTTGCGACTGGTTCTGCTGGATGACCTCTACGGAGAGGTTGCTGCGCCGGAGCTGCCGCTCAGAGCCAGCATCTGGCTCAACAATTGAGGCATTCACGCCCCTGACGATCCCCGCAACGTTAAGCGCCTCACGGTCGACGTTCTGGGCTCGAACGGCGACACCGTACGTCGTCGTGTAGGCCTCGTTGATGATGTCGATGTTGATGTTCTCGCCGATGGTTCCGACCGGCGACGAGCGGTCAGTCCCCCATGTATCAATGAGCTCCGGCCCGTCTCGAACTGGTTCGGCACGCGGGCCGATCCGCGAGGGATACGCGTGGACGTAGACCGGAATCGCGTCAGACTGGACAGTAGCACTATCCGTCCGATCCGACCGAACAAGCGTATCCCAGTTGGTGTTCCGAGCGGTGTAGAACCGCCAAACACCACGCACGCTTGCGTTCCCCTCGTCAGTGAGCGTATATCCTTGCCACGGTCGGGACTGAAAGATAGCCACCCCAGCATCGCCATCGGGGTACTCGGCGTAGTAGGGGTACGCCGAGAGGTCATAAATCTCGACGTCGACCGAGTCCGAGACGTTGTGTGACTCCGTGCGGTAGACGACAGTGACGTCAGTCCCATTTCCCCGGTCGATCCGGATCGTCTTTTTCAGCCGAGCGTGGATCTCCGCTTCGAGGCTGAGGGTGGCACTCCAGTCGTCGTCGATCCGATAGTTAATAGCCGGCGTGTGCGACCCATCTGTTCTCGCGATGGTCTTCTCGTTTTTCTTCAACCGCACTTCCTCGATCTCGTCATTCGTGAGCGACCACTCAACAGTCTTGTTGCCGGAGGAACTCCCGTTTGGAATACGGACGCGGTAATCGACGAACCCGCGCATCGTTCCATTCGGCGCGATATAGAGTGGAGTGTCACCGGACTCGAGGTGGCCTCGGGTGGACGGCTGCACTGCGAACACGGTCGCATGGGCGTCCTCGATGAACACCCCGTCTTCGAGCGACGCGTGAGGCGGATACACAGATGTGTCCGACCCTCCGGCTTCGAGGTCCTCGAAATCGTTCCGGGTCCAGGTTGCGGCGGTTGCAGGCGGCCGCTTGAACGTAATGTCCGTTCCGTTCGCGAGCTGGTGTATCGCCGTCCGTTCGTCACCATAGCGCTGACTGTACTCTTCCTGACTGATGTAGGTGTCCGCATCGCGCGACCAGAGCGTTGACGACTCGTTTTCCGTGAGCCCGTTGTCCTCCGTCCCCGGTCGCGGCGGGTCGGCTGCGACGATACCCGTGACTAGGCTCGTCACGAGTAAGCCGATCATGAGCATGGAGAGCTCTCGGTGGTTCATAGGGCTTGCGACGGGGACAGCGGGTTTCTCACCAGGGGACGAGATCGACGCACTGCGCCAGCGGGAGGCCCATCATCGACCCGGCGACTGTGTACAGCGGGCCGAGTACGACGAGGACGACGGCAGACTTCATCGCGGAGCGCTTGTGGCGCTTAAGCCCCTTCTTCTGCTCCGGGTTCAGGGTGAACATCTCGATAAGGGAGTCGGCCTGCCAGACAATGGCGAGGCCGACGATCCCCAGCGCGGTGGTCAGCTGGAAGAACCCCTCGATCATGCTCGGGAGGTTGTCCGCGCTACAGACCGCGTTACTCTGGGCGGCGACGGGCTGGACAGCGAACAGGCCTAGGAGGACAATCGTCAGGGCGGCCTGGCGGGCTATCTTGCTGGTCGTCGTTGGCTCGTGGTCGGTGCGACGCTCAGGGTCGGAGGGGTTGGTATCCTGTGACATTGCGGGTTACTCACGGGCGGCATCTTCGGTGGGTGACTGACTCTGCTGATCTTCGACGAGTGATCGAAGATCGGCGAAGCGATTGGTGGTTTCAGCGATCTCTTCGAGTGTGTACCCTTGCTCGCGGGCCCGTTCGAGGAGGTCACGGAGTTCATCAGGGTCGACATCCCGAACGTCCATTTCCTCGCGGAGGGCGCGGCGATAGAGGGCTGAGGCGTTGATGTGGTCGTTCCATATTAGGTATAGCTCATCGATCTCTTCGATGGTGACTGACCGTGTGATCATACGTGTGGGGATGGATACGCACCGGTTGAGTCCCGGTACATATGGGTGCGATAGCCCGATGAGTGACATATACTTTTTGGTAACTAGTAGTATAATTATTTAAAATAAATTATAACAGAATGATTCGTTGCAGTTAAATCTTACAGTTTAACCAACAAACTGCCCATCGGAGTGTGGCATAGAAGGATTCGCACGCTCTTCCTATCCAAGTCTTGTCAAGACTCGCGTGCTGAATACAAAGCGCGAATTCAGCAACTGGCGAAAGTAAAATCCCCCTCTTGATCTGTTATGAAGGATGATTCTTACTGGTAATTAGGATAATGCGACGAGTAGATAATTCATTAAAATCCATGTGCGCATATTAATGAATAACAAAATCTATGTGACCTAAACTCATTATCAGCGAATATGGCAAATAAAATCTCCCACGAATTACTCGAAGAGTCAATCAACTCCTTTGGGGACTTCTTCTACGTCTTCACACTCGAAGGCAGGGTCATCGAGTGGAACGCTCAGTTCACAAACGTCACCGGATACTCCGAAGAAGAAATCACGGAGTTGAATGTATCCGCTCTCGTCCCCGAGGCCGAGCGAGAACGGTTGAACGAAGCTCTCGATACCGTGACCGGAGATTCCACAATGGTCACTTTTTCTACGGAACTCGTAACCAAGACTGGGAATCGGGTCCCGTACGAATTCCAATGGGCCCAACTCAATAATACGGACCGAAACGACGGCGCAGTGGCAAGCATTGGTCGGGAGATCGCTGAACCCCACCGCGAGGCGGAAAGTCAACAGGTAACGTACAAATCCCAGGAACTCTCCGTCCCCATTGTTGAAATCTGGGACGGTATCTTGCTATCGACGGTCATCGGCAAGTTGAGCTCCGCTGAGGCAGAAACGTTCACAGAAGCACTGCTTGACCGAATTGCCGACAGTGGGGCTTCGATTGCCATTATCGATATTACCGGGGCTGAAACCGTCGATACGCAAACCGCCCAACATCTCATCGACACGATTCAGGCGGTCAAGCTGATGGGCGGCCAAACCATCATTACGGGCCTCAATCCGGACATTTCCCAGACGCTCGTCAAACTCGGGGTCGCATTCGATGTCGAAACCCGCTCGTCGCTTCAAGATGGGCTCAAAACGGCACTCGAACTCCAGGAGGTGTCTATCGACTGATGTTGCAAAACAGTGCCAATGTCGTTCGGATTCACGACATCCTGTTAGGGACCTTCCCCAACAATCCCAAGGACGAAATTATCGACGAATTGCAAGAAACGATCCTGGAGGCGATGGAAACGTCACAGCCGGAGGGCGTTATCCTCGACGTTTCAGGAGTGGAGTTGATGGACTCGTTTTTTGCTCGCCATATATCTGAGACAGCACAATTAATCGAGCTCATGGGCGGAACGACCGTCATTGCTGGGATGCGACCGGAAGTTGCGATCACGGCTGCTGAACTTGGCTACGGTCTCGGTGACGTGGAAACCGCCCGCTCAACTGACCAAGCACTGGAAATATTAGGGGTTAACCGGGACTCAGAATGAATACCCACACAGGGCGTATCGAGATCGACTCCAAGGGTGATATCCTCAAGGCCCGTCAGGCTGCCCGGGAGGTGGCAGAAGAAATTGGCCTTGGGACAACCGATACCACCCGGATCGTGACGGCCGTTTCCGAACTCGCCAGGAATATCTATCTGTATGCTGGTGAGGGAGCAATGGAATGGGAGCGGATTCCCGAACAGAATCGGCGGGGGCTCACCTTCATTTTCGAGGACGACGGGCCGGGGATAGACGACCTCAACGGGGCCCTCAAAGGAGAATGTTCTACCTCGAATGGAATGGGACGTGGTTTGTCCGGGACCCAGACGCTCATGGATGATATGGAGATCGAGACCGAACCTGGTGAGGGGACCACTATTCGGATCAGGAAGTGGGAATGATGAACCCGGGATCCACCCCCGATGAAGAGCCGACCAATGTTGACGACCAGGAAATGCCGAAACAAATTCCAGTCTCGATTGGAGCCGCAACGAGACCCATATCTAAGGGCGTACCAAACGGAGATTCGTATATTTGCAAAACGTGGAACGATACGACCCTGGTAGGCGTTATTGACGGCCTCGGGCATGGGCCTCCAGCCCACCAGGCCTCAACCGCTGCTCGTGAGTACGTCGAGTCCAATGCCGAAAAGAGTCTTGAGACGGTCTTTCGAGGGACAGACCGTGCCTGCAGGGGGACCCGTGGGGTCGTTATGGCGCTCGCGAAATTCGATTGGACCGCTGAAACGATCACCTTTGCCAACGTTGGAAATATCAAGGTTCGGGTCGCTGGACCCGAGTGGACCAGATTCATTGTCCGACGTGGGGTCATCGGGGGAAACAATCCGGGGGCTTCTGTTGTCACTCGGGACTGGGACCCCTCGCATACATTGGTCATGTTTTCGGACGGGGTTGCGACAGGGTGGGAGTGGCAGGACATCCAACAAGGAGGTCAGGAAACGGCCAGCACGATAGCAAACCGATTGCTCGAACAGTATGGCAAATCCGACGACGATGCTACAGCCCTCGTCGTCACCCAAACCAATGACTGACCAGATTGAACAACTCCTGAAGACCGCAAAAGCACGCAGCGGCCCAGAACTACAACAAGAACTGGAATCCATTACCCGCCAAGTGCAGGATCTCCAGGCTGAAAACGAACAACTGCGTGAAGAGAAGGAGTCACTCCAAACCGAACTGGAGAAAACGACGAAGGGAACGCTCCAGCTCGCGTCTGAACTGGAGCAACGATATCAGCAGCTCTTCGAAAGTGCCGTCGAAGGGATTTATACGACCACCGAGGGTCTCGACGAGTATCGCATGGCCAATCCAGCGTTCGCGGACCTGCTTGGATACGAGAGTGGAGATGCCGTATGCGAGGCCATTGACAGTATCGAAGAAGAGGTCTTTGTGGATCCGGACAGATATGCAGAATATTCTGAAACCCTCCAAGCAGTCGGAGAAGTCAATCAATTTGAATATCAAATCAGGACAGCAGATGGCGAGACGCGGTGGGTTTCCGACAGTGTGAGAGCCATTACAGACGAGGAGGGAGGTATCACGGGATACAGAGGCGGGGTCATTGATATAACTGAAGAGAAAAAGCAAGAAGAAGCTCTCAAAAGGCAGACCAACCTTAGTATCGTCCTCAATCGAGTCTTGCGACACAATTTGCGCAACGACATCTCCGTGGTTCGGGGCTATACTCAAATGATGGCTGATGAACTGGATGATACTACCCATGGGGAGAAAGCGCTGAATACCATTGACAGTCTCGTCGAACTGAGCGAGAAAGCCCGTGTACTTGACGATATCATCTCCAGTGACGCCAACCCCGAACCGACCGATATCCCTGACCTCATCAATGGAATCGTCACACAGGTGCGGCGTGACTATCCATCGGCGTCCATCTCGGTCGAGGCAGACGGAGGAATAACGGCCGAAGTGCGGCCGAGTTTCAAACGGGCCATCCGCGAACTTATCGAAAATGCCGCCAAGCACAGCGGCGACGAACCGACAGTCGAAGTGAGTGTAGAGTCGAAATCGGACGATGTCCATATCCGAATCGCCGACAATGGGCCTGGAATCGAAGAGCAGGAGGCAAGGGTGCTTCGGTCTGGATCGGAGAAGCCCCTGAAGCACGGCAGCGGCTTGGGACTGTGGCTGGCACACTGGATCGTGACCAATCATGACGGGTTAACCGACGCAATCTTAACAGACGAGGGCACGATGCTGACGGTCGTAATACCGAGAACCACAAAAGAAGTTGGTCAGCAGGAGGTCCCCGAATTGGCCAGGTCCCGTGATCAGTATAAAGCAGCCTTCAAAGAAGCCGGCGATGGGATGACGATCACTGATGATAAGGCTCGCATTTTGGATGTGAATAAAGAAGCCGCCCGGATCTATGGAGTCGACCAACAGGAACTGATCGGCCGCCCAATACGCGAATTCATCTCCGACAATTTCGATTTCGAAGCCGAATGGGGTGCAATCAAAGACACCGAAATAAAACGTGGTGAGATGAAAATCGTCAGTGGAGACGGGGGGGGGGTGAGCCCCATCGAATACACCGCGAAAAGCCATATCATCCCCGGCCAACACCTCATTGTCAGCCGGGACGTAACCGAGCGCAAAGAACGTGAGCAGGAACTTGAGCGGATGCGAGACTTATTTGAAGAGGCCCAACGACTCGGGGATCTTGGCGCCTGGGAAGTCGAAGAGGATGGAAACCTCAGGTGGACAGCGGGGACTCGACGCATCCACGAGGTCGAGGCGGATTTCGAGCCGACGGTAACGGACGCAATCGAGTTTTATCATAAGAACGATAGACAACGAATCGAGGAGGCCGTCAACAAGGCACGTGAGGCTGGAAAAACGTACGATGTGGAAGCACGAATAATCACCGCAACAGGTGATGTCCGATGGGTCCGAGCGAGTGGAGGACCTACTGACAGCGGGGAGACGATTCGTGGTTACATTCAAGACATCACCGAGCAGAAGGAGCGCGAGCAAGAGCTTAAACGCACAAACAAGCTTTTCGAACGAGCCCAAGCTGTCGGCGAGGTGGGTTGGTGGCAAAAAGACATCCCCTCGGACGATATCACCTGGTCTGAACAGGTGTACGAGATGTGGGGCGCTGAGGGTGATGTCTCGTCAATCGATCACGAGACATTTCTGGACTTTGTCCACCCCGAGGACGCCGCCTACGTTGACGAACAATGGGAAGCCGCAAAAAATGGACAACCCTACGATATCGAACATCGGATTATCACCGGTGATGGGGACGTAAAATGGATGCGCGAACAGGCAGAACTCACCTTCAACGATGACGGTGAGCCGGTCTCTGCCATCGGGATCGTGCAGGATATTACTGAACTCAAAGAGCGCGAGCAGGAAATTCAGCAGCTGAAAGAGCGCCTCGAACTTGCAGTCGAGGGGGCCGGGCTGGGTGTCTGGGACTGGGACATGACCACTGGCGAAGTCGAGCTCAACGAACGCTATGTCGAGATGCTCGGCTACTCCAAAGAGGAATTCGGACACCACATCGATGATTGGAAAACCCGTATTCACCCCGACGACCGTGAACGGGTTGAAAATAGCTTAGACGCTCACATTGCCGGCGAGACGGAATACTTTGAAACTGAGTACCGATTGCAAACGGTCGAGGGCGATTGGAAGTGGCACCAAACTTTGGGACGGATCGTGGACCGAGACGGGGAAGGGGCTCCGGTTCGTTCCGTGGGGGTCCAGATTGATATCTCGGAGCGCAAGGCGCGTGAACGAGAGCTTCAAGAACTCAAAGATCGATTCCATACCTTGTTTGAGAGAGCTCCGGAAGCCATCGCCCTTCATGACAGCCAGGGGAGCATCCAGGAGGTGAACGAACAGCTAGTGAAGAACCTTGGCTATTCACGAGAGGAACTCCTCTCGATGAATATCACTGATTTCGATGTTACACTCTCTAAAGACAAGTTAGGTGAGCTAGTGGAGGACATGGACCTCGGGGACATGCGCCAATTTGAATCTGAACACGAACGGGAAGACGGATCGACTTTCCCCGTCGACGTGTGGGCGAATAAGATCGAAATCAATGGAGACGTTTGGTTCCTTGGATTTGCTCGGGATATCACCAAGCGGAAAGACCGGGAACGGTTAGAGTTCTTGGAATCACTCGCAACCCAACTCACGGAATTGGCAAGTGATCTTTTAGAGACCGGTCAAAAACCCATCGAGGAAAAAATCGATGGAGCGTTGGAAACGATTGGGACACTCGTTGACGCGGACCGTAGTTATGTGTTTCAAATCGACCACGGTGAGAAAACACTCAGCAACACGCATGAATGGACTGCGGAAAGCGTCGAGCCGCAGATCGACAACCTCCAGGATCTTCCCATTGACACCTTCCCTTGGTGGATGGAGCAGTTGGAGGCTCGCGAACCGCTCATTATCCCAGCCGTTTCCGAACTCCCACCGGAAGCTTCCGCCGTGCAAGAGATATTGCAAGAGCAAGATTTCAAGTCATTAATCGTTTCGCCGATGATGTCGGGGGACAAACTCGTCGGCTTTATCGGCTTCGATTGGGTGGAAAAACAAGAACCATGGTCGGAAGACTTCATTCATATTTTGCGGATCAGTGGGGAAATCATTTCCAGTGCAATCCAACGCGAATCGCGACGACGTGAACTGGAGCGACGGGAAGCGTATTTAGATCAATCAAGTGACATCATCTCAGTCATGGATATCAACGGAGAAGTGAAATACCAAAGTGCCTCAACCGAACGAGTCACTGATTTTTCACCTGCGGAAATAATTGGTGACTCCGGATTTGAACACATCCATCCGGATGATCTTGAAACAATCGAGAAGGAATTCCCGTCATTTGTGTCACAACCAGAAGAAGAAGTCCAGGCGGAACTCCGGGTTGAGACGAAAGACGGCTCTTGGAAATGGATCGAAGTTCGGGGCGTGAACAAATTGAATGACCCAGTTATCGATGGATTACTCTTTAGTTCTCGTGACATCACCAAGCGAAAAGAGCGCGAGCAGGAAATTCAGGACCTCAATGAACGTCTCGAACTCGCAATCGAGGGGGCGAATATCGGGATTTGGGACTGGGATATGGAGATCGACGAAGTGGAACGGGACGAACTCCTCACCGAAATGCTCGGATACACGCCCGAAGAAATGGGCGCTCACATCAATGATTGGGAACGACTCGTGCATCCCGAGGGCAAAACCCGACACGACAAAGCCTTGGCCGAGCATATCGAGAACCAAACGCCCCACTATCAGTGTGAATACCGTCTGAAAACCGCTTCTGGAGACTGGAAATGGGTGCGAACCATTGGGAAAGTCGTCGACCGAGACGAAGATGGGAATCCAGTTCGGGCAGTCGGAATTCATCTCGATATCAATGACCGGAAAGAACGGGAACGTGAACTTCAGCGGGAAAAAGACCGCCTCGACGAATTCGCCAGCGTCGTCTCACATGACCTCCGAAACCCGCTGAATGTTGCCCAGGGGCGGGTTGACCTCGCCCGGGAAGATAGTGATACCGACCATCTCGACGCTGCAGCGGAGGGGATCGAACGGAGTCTTGAGCTGATTGATGATTTGTTAACCCTCGCCCGAGGAGGCAAAGAGATTGGTGAAATGGAACCTGTGGAGATGGCTGATCTCGTCCAAACCTGTTGGAATTATGTCGAGACAGGCGATGCAAGGGTTGTTACAGATCTTGAGTCAACAATACAGGCTGATAGAAGCCGTCTTCGCCAACTTCTGGAGAATTTGTTCCGCAATGCGGTTGATCACGGTGGCGAAGACGTGACCATCAGGGTTGGATCACTGCCCGAAGGGTTTTACGTGGAGGATGATGGTACAGGAATTCCCCAAGAGAAGCGTGAGAGTGTCTTCGAGCCGAGCTACTCGGAGAGTGGCGGTTCAAGATTCGGATTATCCATCGTCAAGCAGATTGTGGACGCCCATGGGTGGGACATTCATATTACCGAAGGTTCGGAGGGTGGAGCGCGATTCGAAATTACAGGGATCGAAGTCGTTGCGGAATAGAAGGCCCGAATACAACAAGCCGTCATCAGAACCGCCTCATGGTGTTGCGTTTGATTCCCACCAAACATTTTTGCATGTTCACTTCAATTATATTTTTAACTTGTGACATATGAGCCAAAATGTAATTGCTAAAATTGTGGAGGAGGTCGCGGATGCCGAAGGTGTTGAACCGAGCGAGCTGGATCTTACTTTGTACAATCATATTGACACCGATGCGCTGGTTAGGTTAGTGAACGCAGAGAAGGGGAGCTGGAGGCTTTCATTTGATATTCCAGGGTATACAGTAACTGTCCGCAGTGATGGCTCAACGCTTGTTGAGCCAAAACAATAAACCCAGACAGTCAAACACTCGTAGTCTGTATCCCACGGTGGAAATAAATTGTCAAACGTGTGAAGGGACCGACAGAGACAGACAGTCCAAAACTGCGGCGAGTGTTTCCGTTAAAGGTCAGGAGTGTCGTCCCCCATGGTTACTTCGAAAGGTGAAACCAGTGCCGGCATATTGGGTAACCGATTCAGACCACATATCTTTTCCCAGATTGTTGACTCTGAAAGTGTAGTGATTGGCTGGTTCATCCCGAGAAGTACGATATAATCGAGGGCGTCATGCTGAACTCAAAGTCAAAGTTCATCACCCGGTTTTGGTTATCATCTGAATAGGTGCAATATCCTCGTGCTGAATGGAAAGCGTGAATTTAGTCCAGACAATACTACTGGTTGATGGATCTGAAAGCGGCGTAAATTCGGCGTTAGGACCTTTATTATTTAACGTTAAGGATTGTACTAGTATTATGGCACCATCTACTGTTGAAACATCCCACCTTTTCCCAATGCGTGTCATAGATTCCGATTTCAACGTCATAAAACAGAATTCCGATATGACTGAATTGACTGGTATTGACACCAATTCACAGGAAGTCAACTGCCACGATCAGTTACCAAATTTGCTTTGTGAAACTGAGGGGTGCCCACTGAAACGATTTCGAGACGATGATGGTAAGGGCCCTAAACTACGTTACGGCGAAGAGGAAGTCGAATTACGTTACGTTGATGAGGATACCATTGCCACAGAATTTGAAGTGGAAATGCCAAATGGTGAAACGAGGTTCATGTCAATGGTTTCCGAACGGATAATGGATAAATCCGGGGAACCCGGGGCCATTATTCAGAGTTTCAAGGATATGGGGTTTATAAAACAAAGTCAGGATACGAATCCGGGAATGTCGGTTCCTGAGCCCAGAGATTTTGGTTCATTTCGCCACGCATTGACGGACCTCATGGATAGAGCCGCCTCAAATGGAGTCGAAGTTGCCGATCGGTCGGACAAATCATCACTAACTGGTTCTGGCGGCCAATGGAAATTCGAGATAACGCCGCTCTAATCTCATAGAGAAGATGAGTGAGCTGTGCCCGGAGCTGTTATCGTGCAATTCCAAGTGTATGAAAAAGGCACTTTGCTGATCTCGCTATATAATGGGAGTTCAGTTCTATAACGATTAACAGACCGTTTTCGTCCAAGAAGAGTGCTGAATAAAAAAATTCTCTATTTTGTACTCCGTTTTGATTACAATCTGAATAGTTACAGTTCATCGCTGCTGAATAGATAGCGCGTATGCAGCATCCCACCGTTGTGGAATTGAGGTGTGTGGAATTGGTAGGTACAGCGTGCGAACTTATCGTCAGGGATTGTAACAGATGGAAGCCATCAAGTCTTTCCTGCTAACGTGAGGCGGTCTAATTTACGAGATGAGTGTCTTGGGGCATTAGCTATCGGCCTATGAGTCCCAGTATCCGTCTGCGAACGTTCTCGGCTGAATCATAGGTTTGGTTATTAGTTGAAGAGAGTACGTCCTCCAGGGGTTTCTTGTCGCCCTGAGTTTCAAGTTCATAATCGCCATAGGCCTCAACCAACTCAGTTGTGGTGGTTGGATAGTCGTGCGATTTGAGCGCTTTATCAAGATCACCAAGCCGCACGCTTTCGTCATCAAACAGCGGTTCCTTTTCATCGCCGCGGGCTTTAGCCTCCTCTAATTCTCTCTCGCGCTGGCGATTCTCTTCACGATCCTCTTGCTCCTCTCGGCCCTGTCTATCATCCGCCATAAATAACAGTAGATGATCCAGCCGAATATAACTCTCGGCGGTTGGTTTGCAGGCGCGTTCTGACGGCTGATTCAGGGATTATCTGGAGAAAACAACGAAGTTGTCGTGCTAACTACAAGGTCTGTATCTTGCACTCCATTTCGGTTACTATCTGGATGAGTACAATCAAAGCTTGCTGAATAGATCGCGCATATCTTGCAGTGGGGCTTTGTTTATTACCGGGATCGTTACTATCACGATTCAACCTCAAAGGCGCCAAAGAAATGCTGCTCCTCTTCAGTCAACACGGACGGGTCACGCTCGACCGTATCTAAATCATCAACGTACTCAACATCGCACGAAACGGGTATCTCTGTCGTAGAATTCACGTCAAACTTAGCGACCGGCGTTCCATCCTTTACCGCCACCCACTGCCGTTGCTCGGGTTCGACTTTTTTCGTTTCCAGTGTATCGTACCGTTCAGCCACCTCCAGATCAACTTCGTCATGGTCTGGACCGAGAATCTCCCACTCCCGGCGAATCGGTGGAAATTCGATGTCACCGACGATTTCCGGGAATTGCCACCCGATTATCGGGATACTAAATTCAGACGCGTTAATTGTATAGTCAACCTCGCCTGAGAGGCGGAATACCCGGTAGGTCCCCTTTTCATTCATCTGGATTTCGAAGTTCGCCTGAGCCCAATACGGTTCGACGTTCGATATCTCACTTCGCGGGAATTCGTACACCTTATCCGGACCGTCACGCGTGATTTCGATCGGATCAGTCGGGTCATTCAACCGGCGTGGTTCGAACCGGAGAACGGCGGAACCTCTCGTTCTGATGCGGAGTTGGATAGTGGCTTTCTTCGTGTCTTGCCCGTGGACCGAGATGCTGAATGACCGTGTTTCTGTTTCTGTATCGGCGTCGAAACGATCGACGGTCGGGTCTCTTTCTGGGAGTTTGTAGTATGGTATTTCGAATTCGTCATGATACGTCGGGATATGGCCTTCGCCCTCTTCCACGTGAAATTGCTTCACTGTGTCTTCGCCAGCGCCTTGGAGGGTGAGATCGATGTGCGGGTCGTAGAAGTGGTAAATTGCTTTTCGAATCAGGCGATCGTACACGGCGATAATGGCGAGTACCGAGAGTAGAACGGCGGCCCCAGAAAGAAGGGCGGAGATTGCAACCATTTAGCGTACCTAATCAATTGTAGGTCGTTCCAATAAGGTCATTAATCTTTGCCCACATGTAGTTGAACCCGGCCCTCCTGTTTCTCAATGTCTCTGCTTTCAATCTGCTGCATAGATGGTCTGAGGGCACAGGAGAAAGGGGTGTTCCAATTGCCAAACTCACCAACGAAACCGGCGTCGCTCAGGTCAAAACCTCAGTATTACACCTCAGTCAGATGACCAACCTATCTGTCTTCGCTTAGTCAGGTCGGTATCGAACCCTCACTGACCCGTTTCTCCTGATCATCCCGCTGATTTCTTCCCATCTCTTTTCGAATTCAGGTGCCGCGACGCCCGTTTCAGATTCGTCCCGATAGCTTTCGCTATCGACGCGTTCTTCACCTTGATCTTCCCCGTAAACCTCGTTTTCTCACCGTCCTGGTGATACACCTCGTTCATCAACGACTCCGCTCCCGCTCGCTGGTTCAGAAACGCCTGACTCTCGGAGTCGTTCATCCGTTTTCTGCGCTTGGCCAACTTCAACTTTCGTTCGTAGAAGCCGTAGCTGTAGAACTCTTGTTTTTCCGTCACGAAGCAATTCTCCGTTTGCGGACACGCATCGCAGAACTTACTGTCCATTCGGCCGGAAATCCGACCACTCTCACGAGTGTACTGCTGTTCGAACGGTTCGTGCCCCGCCGGACACGCTTGCATCCGATGACCATCCCACTCTGCGGCTGCCAGCGAGAGTTTCTCTTCGGGTGGTCGTTGTCCCGTAAGTCCAGTGAAGTGCTGGGTAATTCCGTGGGAAGCACACTGTGACTCCACTTCCTTGTGCGTGTAGCCGCCGTCCAGGAGGAGATCGGTCAATCCCGTCTTATACGGCAACTCTGCCACGTCTTCGGCCAGCATTGTACCATCGTCAGTGTTGTTCGTATCAACGCGAATCGTCATAATCAATCGAAACGGGTTGTCGCCATCGCAGGTCTCGGCGACGTTCGCCTTGTAGCCGCAATATGATTTGCCTGCTTTCCGGCGGTGTGTTGCGTCCTCGTCGTGTGGATTTTGCATCGAATCGCTGCTTATCTCGTCAGGGTCCTTCAGTTCGATGTGGCTGGTATCTCCGTCCTCGTCGGTCTGGGCATTTTCATCCTCAGCAGACCTGCCGGACCTGATCGGTTGCCAGCCGGGAGAATCACCAGATTCAGGCTGGCCATCTCCGTCGTCCTCATCATTGTCATCATCTTCGAGTTCAGCGATGCGGTAGCACTGTTCGTCGAGAACCCGCTGAAGGTGAGCGAAACTCTCCAACTCGGCGTACTGTTCATGAGTTTCGAAGCGGTCAACAAGCCAGGCAGCCTGGTCCACAAGCTGCTCTATCGTGGGTTGAATCTCATCCGGTTCGAGTGTGTAGGACAGTTCCAGATTCTCGGTTTCGGCGAAGTCCTGGATTTCGTCCGGGAGGTCCGCGACAGTGTCATCCGGTAGATCGCGGAGGAAGTTATGGAGGACTTTGGCGATAAGCTCGATACGCGAGAGCTGCTTGATATTGCCCTCAATGAACGTCGAATCCATGCGCTGCGTACTGGCGTCGATATCGAACTCGTCCTGCAGGTAGTCGCGGTGATCTTCGAAAACTTCCTGCAGCAAATCCCGCCCCGTCTCCTCTTCGAACTCAAGCAATCGGCGGCGGAAATTAGTGAACGTCTTCGGACAGATGTTGTCGCCAAGCGTCTCTTTGCTCAGAGCATTCCGGACACGAAAATCGAAGAGATAGGCCGCCTCAAGCTCCTTATCCGACAAGCCCAGCAGGTGTTTGATAATCTCCAGGGAGACGAGTTCGTTGACGGGCTTGTTCGGGCGACTGAACCCGTCGTGATAGAGAACGTCGAATTTCTGCTCGTCGATCTCCGAGAAGACGTGTTCGTAGAAATGCGTCGACCAGTGGTTCGCTAACTTTTGCTTCGGGCCGTCTGGCAGCTCTTTGACGGGCGAAAAGAGCTGCTCTTGGGTATGAGAATCGTTTTTCTGAAACATGCGTTCACCAAAATCCCGAGTGGTCAGATACCCAAGTGTACAATCGCTATTGGCATATAACTTTTGTGAGTGATTATAACAGGAAAGCCAAGCAGTGTCCGATTTTCCCGATATCGTTTCTTTGTTATGATGCGTCACCCAACAACCGAGAATGAGGTTACGACTCGCACCCTTTCTACGGTGCCCTCATGGTCTGTATCTTGCACTGCCTTCTGTAATTATATTTATCTTAACACTTTTCACCCCCGGTTGCACCGCAGTAAATCGGGTGTGAATGTTTCGATGACACGTTACATCGGTCTACCTCGTGTTGGTTAAGACGGGCTGAGACAACTATTCGAGTTCCGTGACCTTGCCAGGATCGCCACTGAGAGTGTCACGAACCTCCGCAAGAAGTTGGTGCCCCTCGTCGTAGAGGACCTCACCTTCATCGAGACTACATTCGTCCGCATCAAGCTGTTCGATGATCTCTTCTACCCGTTCTAATCGCTCTCCGATTTCGGGATCGTTCGCCATCTCAGATCACCCCAAGCCAGAGTGCTGTGATGACGAGGAGCAGGAGAACCAGAATCACGATGGCGATTTTGTAGTAAATCGGAGCCATTCCCTCGAGTTCAGTCGCTGTCTCAACCGCTTGCTCTAACTCTTTCTCGTGTTCATGTGCCTGTTCGAACGTTTCGAAAGCCGTGTCAAGCTCTTGGCTAAGCGGTTCGAGCGTACTTGAGATGAACTCCTCGCGTGATTCAGCGACGTACTCTCCCGCTGCCGTCGGCGTGATCGCTGCGACGTCAGCGACGTGATCCGCTATGAGTCGATCTGCAGTATGGCCAATCGCGGTCACGACGGGCGTATTCGCGGTGAAGATGGCCTCGGAAACACGCTCCGTATTGAACGCCTGCAGGTTCGAATCGCTGCCCCCACCGCGACCGACGATGATGGCGTCGACGTCTTCCGACCGATCGAGGTGATGGATACCGTTCGCAAGGGAGGTCGGGGCGTCCGGCCCCTGGACAGTCGCGTCTTTCACCAGGATGTCGACTGTGGGGTCCTGATTGTGGATCGCATTTTGGATATCGTCCCGTGCATCACCCCGAAGCGAAGTGACGACCCCAACTCGGTCTGGAAACCGCGGTGGGGATTGTTTGTGGTCTTCATCGAACCAGCCCCGATCGTCGAGTTCGGCGTGGAGTCGCTCAACTGCGGCTGCCTGGTCGCCGTCGCCAACGACGATGATCTCCCAGGGCTTAAGGTCGATTTTCCCACCTTCGACCCAGTAGTCGATATCGCCTTCGAGGATGACCTCGGTTCCGTCTTCGAGTTCGATGTCCATGTTCCGGTAGCGGTTCGCCCAGAGCATACAGGGGAGTTCGGCGTCGCCGTCGGTGAGGGTGAAGTAGAGGGCGGTACTGTTCTGGTGTAGGTCAGTGACCTCCCCGATACAGCGGACACCGTGGAGGGCAGGCATTTCTTTGACAAACGCGGCGATCCGTTCGTTCAGCTCTGTTACGGTGAGTACGTCTGCCGCGGAGGGCGCATCTGGTGTTTGATCAGTGCCCGAAGAGTCCGCCATGCACGTCTTGTAACGTCTGGATAGAAGCTCAAAAAGGTATCTTCGATTGCGAACCAGCAGGATAAACGTCGGGGACTACAGGTCGTGGGACTGCACCGTCTTCCGGTCGTTTGCTTCGGCACGCTCGGCAGCGTCTTCGAGCAGTTCGGCGACTTCCGCGCATAGTTGAGTGGGTCCCGCTCGATCAACAGTTGGAGTTCGAGGAGATTCGGGTATGGCGGCGCGGCCTCGTCGAGGACGTCGTACAGCTGGTGGAGCTTGATGACCTGCTGCATCAGGTAGTTCTTCGACCCGGAGAGCAGGCTGGTGGCGTGGCCGAAGATCTCACCGAACACCTGCGCCCACCGCCGCGGCTGGACACCGTCCGGCGGCTGCAGCGGGTTGAACTTGAACGCGCTCCACGGCAGGACGAGCAGGTCCGGGCGGTCGTGGAGCAGGTGCCGGTAGTCTTGCTTCAGGTCGAAGCTCCAGAACGGCACCGACAACTGGTCCATGATGTTGTAGAACAGTGTCGTCTTCCCGGCCCCCGACTTCCCCACCGCCAGCAGGTGCCGTGTGAGATCGGCTTCCGGCAGGTCGTAGGTACTCCCGGTGATGGTGGTGCCGAGGTGATGCGGTCGGGCACTGACTGGACGGGGTGCGCGTCGCTGTCGAACGGGTTGGCCTGCTATCGGGCGGTCATGGCCGCCAACCGTTTCTCGATTCGCTTCCGTACGTTGGGGCTTCCCGTCGCGATGGCGGCCGTCACCAGCTGCTGGACATCCGAATCATTGGCATTGATCTGGTCCGCAAGCCGGAGAATTGATTCCAACCCCGGCTCCCGCCGACCCTGGCGTCGTCTACTCACTATCGGCCAGGAACGGGACGGTACGGATGTGACTGTATTACTACACCGGGATTCCCGTGGTGCACGATTCTACGGTCGGCGCTATTCGTCAGAGACGACGCGAGCGGCCTGGACATGCGGTGCGTACACCACGGTGTCCTTTCCCCCGTCATCGGTCAGGGCCAGCTTGCCGCGGCGCTGAACCTGCTCGTCGATCCGCTCCAAGTCCTCGGTGTCCACAGCAAGGGTATCGCCAGACCGCAACAACAGCTCGACTGGCATACCGTACTACGTCAGGCAGACATTTTTAAACGATGTCACGTTCGATAATCTCGCCACGTACCTCGAACGTGAGTAACGCTCAGGAAACGAGATCTGGAGACTCCTGTTCCCCAATACGTGTCGTGGGCGGCTGAACAATCTATGTCTGACGTAGGGCTGACGCGGGTCACATACCGTGGTGGCGGCTGCCGGTTTTCACTTCCAACCCGGTTCGCTGACCTATTTACCGGCTCCCGCCGTCTTCGGAGATAGAGGGCACGACACTACCGGCCCTCACTGCGAGTGTCACACGCTCCCCCCTTCCACGTTCACCCGGACAACCGGATGAATCACAGCATGTCCACACAGCACGCGTCCCGGCTCGGCACCTGCCCGCACTGCCACACCGTGATTACTGCGTCTCATATCCTGATCGAGTACGAAACCAGCGACGGCCAGGAAGCCGTGTGGGCCGAATGCCATGGATGCCGGGAGGTCGTGGATCCGGCATGACGGCCACCATCGTCGACGGGCTGAAACAGCTCGTCGGCCGCGGCCGTGACACCGTCATGTACGAGTGCCGCCACTGCGGGACGACCGTCGATCACGACGCTGACCGCTGTCCACGGTGCGATGCGACCGCTATTGCCCGGTATCACGTTTAAACCCACACACCTGGAACAGACCGTGACCTTACACCTCCTGTATCGCGACATCCTGTGCTTTGCTAGCTCACCCTGACAAGGTATATTAGGGTTTCAAGCTTACAAACAACAAATATATGCCATGTTCTGAATGCGGCCATCTTCTTCTCGTTAACCATGACGCCGAGAAACTGGTGTGCCCGAACTGTCTCGGTCTCGAGATCGAGGACCGGGACATCGTCGAAGAAAAGGCCGAACGCGACCGAGATCTACTGCAGGATGAGAACCTAGTCCAACTCCTCGAAGATTACAGTAAAGACCACCTGCTTCTCTATCTGATTGAACGGCTCAACAAGGTCTCGTACGACTTCTATGAGAACCGCCGACTGAACATGAAGGAGTTCGCGTACATCAACTACCTGATCAATATCGTCTATCCGGTAGACAAAAACGAGTTCGGGAACCAACATCTGGAGCGAGGCGAAGAGCCTGATGACGATATCGATACCCTCCTCTCTACGCAGGCAAAACTCGTCATGGCGCTCAACCACGTCGAAGACCGATTCAGACTCTGCCTCGAATATTCGGTCCCGATGAGGGACGGGAAGTTCCTGTTTGCCGACTACGATCTCCGTGACACAGAATACCGGTACTGCTTCCAGAGATGCCTAAGAAGCCTAATCGGTGGCAGGGAGGAAGATGTCGA
Organism: Halodesulfurarchaeum sp. HSR-GB; assembly: GCF_031432215.1. Classification (NCBI taxonomy): domain Archaea; kingdom Methanobacteriati; phylum Methanobacteriota; class Halobacteria; order Halobacteriales; family Halobacteriaceae; genus Halodesulfurarchaeum; species Halodesulfurarchaeum sp. HSR-GB. The sequence goes on from NZ_JAVKGN010000003.1 coordinate 95,074, forward strand.
ACTCTTCGACAAAACGCACCAGGAGATTCGTGACTTTGACCGGCCGTCGAGCGATGAAATAGACACGTTGGAAGACTTCGGCGACACCTTCTATGGATTCATCCTCTCAATGCTCTTTGTCGCGTCGGCAGACAGTATCGTCGGGGATATCTACGGTACGTCGCTTCCCGACCACGTATCGGTTTTTGACCTCACAGAGCTTTTCGACCGGCTCGACGGGCAGTTTATCACCGAGGAGGGTGATGTCGCGCTGCAGGACAGCACGCTCGCGTGGACGAATGAGGACGGACTCACACAGGCCGGAGAGGCCACCTTCGGCGACGACTGGGAGGAGGTCCGGGACTATATTGTCGTCGGTAAGGACAACCTCGATGCTCACCCCTTCCTTTTCGAGCTCTCAATCACGGATGTCTATTACCAGCAACCAGGGCGTCCACCGATGACGCGGAAACTCACCCGGTTCGTCTATCCACGGTGGTACGCCAAGTTGCTGCGGTTCCAGATCTTCCCGCTGCTCCAGAATGGCGAGAAGCCCAGCAGCCATGAGATCCTGAACACGGTCTCCACTCGACGGGGGGAAGCGTTTGAGGAGAACCTGTACGAGTACCTATCCGGACAGGGCTTCGAGTGCTACCACAGCGCGGAGATACCTGGGGAGAACTCGTCTGAGATCGACCTGCTCGTCGTGAACGACGCGGAAGGCGAACTCTGGTTCATCGAATGCAAATATCTGATGCCAGAGCTATTGATGAGGACTGCTGAGGGCGTAGAGGCCCTAAATGGCAAGTTCGACCACAAGGTCTTCAACATCGAGGCAGACGGGTATGAGGGATCGCCGACCGGATTACCCTTCCCCGAAAAGGTAGATACCTGGCTCGCCCTGGATCCGGGTGACCGGTTTACTGCGCAAGACGAGCAGGGCGAGAAGACCGAACACGAGTTTCAGGACGACTGGCAGGATCTGACAGTGCGGAAACTCGTGGTGTCGAACCTCGTTCCGTCCTACGTCGAGAAGAATGGGGTGGAGTTCAGGACAGATATGGAGCTGCTAGAGATGATCGAAGACGAGGACCGCGTGTTCACGGTAAAGCACTAGGCGTCAGTCCGCCAGCGTCAACCCCTCGTAGTACTCCCAGCGCTTCTTCGCGTGCTCCGACAAGAACGCTATCCTGCCGTACTCCTCATACCGTTCGACGTACGCGGCCTCCAGGTCTTCCCGCGTCCCGATCGGGTCGCCGCCTTGGTCCATGTAGATCAGTTCATTCGGTTCTTCAACTGCCGGTCCGTACAGGTCGATCGGCTCCGTCTCCGGCCACACGCCCCGGTCCTGCCAGTACTGCTTGATCTCCTCCAGGCTTTTTCGGACGGTATTACGGATGGACAGGTGATCGGCGGGTTGCCAGCCGTCACGGCTCCAGTACTCGCCGAGGTACGCCATCTTGTGCGGCCCATTCCAGTCCACACCGACGATGTTCGCCGGCGGGTCGTCCCGCAGGTTTGGCTGTGTCAGCTCCTGCATCACCGCGTACTGTTTCGGAGGGGATGCACCGAGCAGGTGGACCTTGCGACCGCGCCAGTCCTCGCGTTCGGAATAATCGTCGGCCTCTACGTCGCTGTAGCCCATCGGGTAGCCCAGAACCGTGTCTCGATCGAGGATGTCGAACGCCCGCCCGCACTTCGGGACCACAACGTACTCCTTGTGCGAGAACTCGTCGCGAAGCTGCTCGACAACCGCGTTGAACCCCTCTGCTTCAGCTGGAGTGTACGCGTCACCGAGTATGGCGACGGACGGATCGTATGTGTCGAACTGGTCAAGGTACCGGCCGATGTCAGGGTCGCGGAAGTCGTTGTCGAGGATGATGGTCGGTAGATCGACATTCGGATAGTCCCGGGTAAGGTATTCGTAGTCCTCGCGGTGCCCGACCGCGTACCCGAGTTCGTAGGCGTCAGTCGCATACGGGTGTCGGTGGAGGAATCCGATATAATCGGCCTTCTGCGCCCGCTCAATCGTCGAGGGATATGTTCCGCCGTAAATCGATCAGCCACCAGTACCAACTGTAATGCAGTATACTACGTTGGTTCAGGGACGCTTCACTGCGTTTGAAGGGGGGAACGGCAGAAAACCACTCCTAAGGCTTTTATCATTTATATTCGTAGTGTGCCGATAAGAATGGCATCGACCGGGTTGAGCGAGGTCTTCGACGATTCCGAGTTCTGGTACAAGCTTGATGTTGACTATGAGGATGCAAGTCAACAGGCCGACTCTGGGGACGATGCCGACAGTGACGACGATCAGAGTCTCGCTGATGTTTTACTGAATGAATTTGTCAAACGGAAGCGACACATTATAGAAGAAGAATACGAGACGGTCGAGGCATTTAATCAGTCGATCAAGGATGCCGGGGATGCCGAGAATCGGTTGATGAAACTTTATACGAAGTATCTCTGGGCACAGAAGAAGGATGGGGAAGAATTTGAATCGGACAGAAGTGCCGATGAGAAGATCGAATCGATTTCTGAGGAGCACGATGTGATTCTGGAGCAGGTGGACGAAGCGTATCGTGTTCTTTGGCCAAGTCACGATACGATTGACGTTGAAATCGATGAAGACTCCAACGAGGTCATCGGACGGAAATATCTGCGGGCGAAACCGGTTATCATCAAGAAATCAGATAATGGATTTGAGGTACGCGGGCGGGCACAGGACAAAAAGACACTTTTGGGCGATTTACGAGCGGACGAAGAGGTCGATGAAAAGCAACCCGAACAGGTGTCTGAATCGATTGCTGAGAAGATTGAGGAGTTGCTAACTACGGAAAACCAGTTCTTCAAGATCACCGGGATGGAGTTCTCGGAATCGGAACTCCCTGGAAACTCACAGATTGAGGTGAAAAACGAGTCGTCGATTTACAATGACGTTAAAACCCTCAAAGAGGTCGGCCTGATCTCCCTCGAAGGTATGTCTGAAATCAGGAAATTATACCTACAGGACAAGGAAACAGGGAATAATTTCAGGATCACAGTGAAACATCGTGACCAAGGGTTTGAATTTGAGCTGGTCGCGCCGCGAAAACTCGACTCGGAACGAGATCGGTTCAAACAGAATTTCGTTTCTGCAACCGACATAGCATTCGACAAGCTGTACGATTACAGTTCTCAAGCTGATGAACGATTCCTCGTGAACCGTATTCTGGCAGAAAGCGCGGATGCGTATACCAAATACTATGAAGAACTCGGGAGCGAGGCCCAAGATTTGGTTGATGACCTGATCGAGACTTCTGAGGAGACCCGTAAAATCTGCCGGAGTTGCTCAAATCAGGTGGAAACAGACGAGGATGAATGTGAAGAGTGCGGCAATGACGACTTTTTCGAGCCCGTCGAACGCCTAGTAGTTGATGTAGATGAAGACAAAGCGTTCGACCTGCTGTTCGAGGAATTAGAGGACTGTTCTCCAAGCCATGATAAATTGAGCATCCAAGAGTGGCAGGTTGATCGGGATCACTTTGGATCAGGCGAGTCGAAAAGGCCCATTGGCCTAGCATCGTTCCATGGTCTCGATATTGAAGGTGACGTGAGTACCACGTCGTATGGCGAGATCTACTTCGTCTCCCTCGGAAACCAGCGTCGGCCTAGGCAACTTGACGACTATCTGCTGGAATCAGTACTCATCACGTTCGGCGGATCACGGACAACCCAGCAGGAGGGTTTCGGCCATCTCAGCCTGTATGATCTTCTCCTTGACGACGATGTGAACACGGATGATGCAGTGGGTGAAGCGGTATACACCGCTCTGATTGGGGTTCAGGAACGGGTGTTTCGAAAATCGCGAGAGGCTAGATCGACAGGATCGAGGCTTTTGCGGCAGATGGATAGTTTCGATAGCATCTCCGATCACCGGGAAGAGTTAGCTGACATCTACAAACGAAACAAGTTCGAAAAACACGTTTTCTATCTCCTGAAGAGCATTTTCTCATTCTCCGAACGGATGGGTAAAGAGGGTAAACGCGAACCAGATAGCGTTCTCATTAGCCCATTACCAGATGGTAACAGCTACTACGTGGCGACTGGTGACGCGAAGCTTTCCTACAAGGATGACGGATATGATCTAAATTCGAGCGAGGAGGATAAGGCTACACGATATATTTTGGCTGCCGCGCAGAACGAGCGAATCCTTAACAAAACTGATGACACCGGGCCAAGTGCACACATCTTCATCTCACAGAATTTCAAGCACACCCAGTTTGAGAGGGTAAGCGAAAACATCCGCGAAAATCTCCAAAAGGCCGATCAGGAACGCGTTGACGACATTCAAGTGGTGTTCATGGAGTTTGAAGCCTTGCTTGACTTGTTCAAATTTTTCGAGAGCTACTGGCGGCATATGCATGACCCACGGATCAGAGGAAAGCTACACGAATTCACGATCGAAGCGTTAAGCGGCGATACCGACTATGTCCACTTCGATTCCGAGTCTGTATCTGATATACGAGAGAAATTGCTCGACAGGGTTAGCACGCTTCCCGATTCGTCCATCTCTCGATATTCAGAGTGAGCTTGGACGAGGGCCACCGCGTGGCGATGGTCGGCGACGGAATCAACGATGCCCCCGCACTCACGCAGGCGGATATCGGGATCGCCATCGGCGCGGGAACAGATATCGCCATCGAGTCAGCGGATATCGTCCTGATTGGCAACCGGCTCGGCGGCGTGGTGGACGCCTACGAGATCGGAACGGAGAGCTACCGGAAGACCCGCCAGAATCTCGCGACAGCCTTCGCGTTTAACGGCGTCGGCGTCGCCGCCGCAACGATCGGACTCGTTCACCCAGTGTTCGCAATGCTCGCGATGTTGCTGTCCGTCTCGGCCGTCCTCGCCAACAGCTTCGCTGGCCAGTTTCGCTCAATAGAGAGCGTTAGCACCGAGTTCGCCATCGACGAACGCACGGACGTCGAAGTTCGAGACGGCCGAATAAATCAGTCTTCTACCCGCGACGCAACAGTCGTCGAGCCATCGATTTCGGCAAGTGCTTCGGTCGCAACGTCACCCAGCTCGCCGGCCTCGATATGGGAGTACCGTTCGCGGACCATTTCCTCCGAGTTGTCAAGATACCGGGCAGCGACCGTGTACCCGAACGCGCGGACAAGGACTTCACCCATCCCGCGTCGACCGCCGTGGGGTGCGAGATAGTCGTGCTTCGGATGGTCGATATCGATCTCCGCAGCTTCTGAAAGTCGCTGGAGAATCGACCGTGCTCCATCCGTCGTGATCGACGGCGGCCGAACGTCCTCGTCGAGCGCCAGCAAGAGGTCACGCGCGCATTCTTCACGTCGCTCGTCGATCGCATCCGGGCGTTCCCCTCGGTCAGCCAGCTTATCCTGCACGAGTGTTGCAAGCGTCCGTTGGTCGAACGTCGGGAACACCGGCCAGCGTTCCGTCGGTGGATCCATCAGCTTTCGATAGCTCCGAAGTGGAGCGATCACCGGATCAGGGAGGCTCGCTGCGTCCCACTGCTGTTTCTTCCGGTAGACATCCATACTCCCGTCGTCGATCGAGAGGTCCTCCCACCTGACCCCGCGCCGGCGCGGGTCGTTCGGGTCCCGAAGGAGTTCGCCAACCCGGACAGCTGTGTACGCAAGGACGAACACAAAGGCGCGGTCACGGGCCGTCTTCAGCGCCGTGTAGCGCGCTCGCTGTCTGTCGAGGGGGTCGGTATCTTCGGGGATTGTCGTGTACGTCTCGATGGCGTCACGGGCTCGCTCGTCGACGTGCCGGGTGAGGGCGTGCCGCTGCTCGGATGTCCAGGCCTGCTGGTCGCCGGGCTTGCGGCCGTCGTCTTCGGGAAGTGGAGCCATCGCACTCGCCCGCTGAGCGTAGTGCGCCTCGAGGTAGCCCTCGTTGACGCACCAGCCACACCACGCAGAGATATAGCGGTAATAGGTTTGTACCGTGTTCTGCTTGAGTCCCCGATCTCCGCTGAGATGCCGGGCGTACTCCCGGAAGACGCGTTCGTCGAGGTCCTCGAATGTCGGCTCTCGGTCGACGTCATTGGCGTCATTGGGGACGATCCCTGTCCAGTCGTCATCACCGCGGTCGCCGGCAGCCCACTTGGCAAACCGCTCGAGTTCGCGCGCAGCGTTCCGTCGGTAGTTCCCGCCGTCGCTACCGCGGCCTTTCCCCTTGTCCTGGAGGTAGCGCTCGAAGCTGTCGGCGAGCGGCGTAGAGAGTGCCCGGTCAGGCATCCACCGGCCCTCCACCGTCCTGTGGGCCCGATCTCGGTGGCTCTACCCCGGGGGAAGCGTCATCGTGAGGCGGTTGCAGCATTCGTGCTTCACCGACGGCGTCGGGGTACTTCAAAGTGGCCGTGATTATCGAGGTAATCACGACCAGCTGGAAAATTTGTTTTATCCACCAAATTCCACTATTTCAAGCGTTCTATTGCCGATTTGCTACTAATTATCTCGTCATAAAGTGTATATCGCTATATGGAATCTAACTCTATGGAAGTTGAGACTACAGCGGGTTTAGCAGGGCTCTGATGCGTGAATTTGACTGATTCGGTCAGCGGGTACTGCCCCAGATGGCCCTCAAAGCGGCTATTCTTGTCATCCACCCAACAATATGGACAAATTTTCGAGACTTCCAGCAGCGTAGCCACTCAGACGGCACGCTAACCCGAACAGAGTTCCTCACTACCCGATTCCAGTTTCCTTCTTCAGCAGCGTCAGCGTGTTGTCCGCTGTAATCACCGGTGAGTGCTCATACTCGCCAGTCAACTCGGCTTGGACGAGTAGATCGACAGCCCGCCAGATTGAGTAGAGGAGACAGGCGAATGCGAAGTAAAAGAACCGGAGCCCGAAATCTTTCGAGGTCGTCGCAGCCATGAACCGCTTAATCGATTTGTACCCGCTCTCGATCTCCCAGCGGTGGCCGTATTCCGTGAGGTGTCCGCTCCCTCGATTCGTCATGAACACCGAGTACTGCCGGTGATCCTCGTGCTCAGTGTTCTCTTTCCGGCGGTAGATCAGCGTCGTCTCGTGCCATTCGTTCTTCCCGAGGTGGAGCTTCCGGTCGGTCTCGTATCGATCCCGATCTCGTTGGAGCAACCGCTTGGCCTGGGCTTTCTCGCTGGTCTGCATCCGCTTGGGAACGACGTACGACAGGCCACGCTGGCTGAGCATCTCCAGGACGTGCTGACTGTCGAACTCTCGGTCCATCAGCACGTTATCAACGTGTACCATCTCCTCAGCAGAATCCAAGAGATCCTTGACGATTTCCAAGCGGGACTCACCCTTCCGAACTGGCCGTGCGTCTATCACAATCGGCACTGCATTCCCAACTAACTGGACGGTGGCCCACTGGTAGGCGTACTCGTCAGTTTTCTCCTTCGTGCCGATGATTTCGTCTTCGTGGCCCGTTCTATCACCAGTGAAGGGGTCTGCTTCGGTGATATCGATGGCGATGATTCCGGCTCGGAAGAACTCCTCTGTCTCCACGACTTCGCTCAGGAGCCTGTTGACGGCCTGTCGGTACATCTCGCGAATCTCCACGATGGAGAGGTCACGAATGTGTTCTCGATGGGAGTGACCTAACGGCGTTCGCTCACGAGTCGACTCGTAGGTGAAACTACGAGCGCCCTCGTTAGCAGCCAGCCGCTCGCGAAGTCCGAGATACGTCTGTAAGTCCCAGTACGCGTTCTCGTGAATCTCACAGCCCTCACCTCGATCCAGTGAGAACGCCGGGAAGACGACGTGACTGACGTGCTCCGTAACGGTTGCCGCTTCGTCAAGGACAGCTTGCTCGTCCAGATCTGATTCGTCCTCTTCGTCACCGTGAGATGGGAGGTGCCGTTCTGGTTCGCGCGGAACGGCGACATCTGCGTTCTGGGCTTTAACAAGTATGGTCCGCGCAGCTGTCTCGACTGTACCACGAAGCTCGGCAGTGAACCGTTCGTGCCAACTGCGCCATAGCGTCGACTGGTTCGGTAGACTCTCCAAGCCTAACTGCTCGCGGAGTGCCGGGCGACACTCGAGATACTCGATCAGCGCTGTTTCGTGCTCCCACCCGTGGAGTTCCTTCAGCAAGAACACACGAAAGAGCGTGTCCATCTCGTAGCGAGTTGGCCCCGCGTAGCGGTCGTGAGCGTGGAATTCGAAATACGCCAGCGGAAGTGCACAGACGAAGTTCTCAATCGACTCGTGGCGGTCATGTTTAAACCAGGTCTGCGAGACGATCCGGATATCCGACTCTAGTCCGTCGAGCGAGCTTCGCTCGTACAGCGGCGTCGCACCGTACACTGGCCAGTCAGCGTGTGGTCGGCGGGCAATCCGTCGAAAAACACTCCGGCGAGACTCACGAGTCGGTGCCACTACGAGACGCTGAACACGACTCGCTCAAAAACGCCGCTCTCTCGATGGACCGTACTGATCGATCGATTCTCCCTCGGGGTATTCACAATCGTTGGTTCTGTATCACGTGGTTCGTCGTCGGGGACTTCTTTCAGGATAGCGTAGAAGCGCCAGAAATGATCGTCTTTGGCGAGGCTCATATCGTCCCGTCAGACACCTTCAGCAGGCTCGCGATGATCGATGCAATGTATCACTTGGGCCTGTCGGATAGCCCCTACAGGAGCCTGTCATAGAATCCATCTCATAGCTTCTCACAGCCCGGATTGGTCCCTCGTTCGTAGTTGGTGATTGCGACGACGAGCCGGAGGCAGAGCGCAACGAACACCTCTGTTCGTGCGTGGACGCGGCCTCGGGCGCGGACGTGCCCGAGCGCAAGTGTTCCTCGCGCTGTGTCTTCGCCTCATCGTTGCAATCACCAACTACGAACGCGGAGACAATCCGGGAAGCACGATCATCACGGTGTGAGAAGAGTTCTATGCCACCATCAAACTTATTATAGATGACAGGAAACACGGTAGGATGGGTCTAAAAAGACAGGCTCTCTTCGAGTCAGCCACGAGTTCAAGCGTTCATCGATGACCACAGCAAGGCTTGGGCATGATTCTCTGACACGCTAACACTCTCTATATTCAGCGCCGAGTGTCGATTGTATCACTATATTTATCAAACGACCAGGGCAATTATTCACCAGCTTTCATACCGGAATTAGTCCATATTATTTTCTGTCCTGTACTGGATAAAGAAACTGTATTTGCAACAACTGTTAGCCTGTGTGAACTCTGCTGCGATCGGGATCTTTGCGCCGGTCGAGACGATCGTACAGCCGAAGCCGTAGTAGTACTCCTCGGCTGTTGGATCGAAGTTCCACGAGGCGGCGTCGTTGTGTTGGATCGCTTCGACGTGGGTCGAATCGATCGAGTACGTCAAGTCGAGCAGGCCGCGGGCGGCGGCTTGCTCGACGAGCCTGTCGAAGATATCGTTGATAACGTGTTCGAGATCGGTGAGGAAGCGATCAACAGTGTCTCTGGATGGCGGTTTGTCGAGTCCACAGTAGTACCAGACAAGGCTGTGCTGGAGTTCTCGTGTGACCGGGCGTGTGCCGTAGACATCCTCGTAGTAGCAGTGCAGAAAGCCGCAAAAGAGGTCTGGTGGTTTGTGAACTCGTGTTCGCCCCCGGCGAGCGGGGGCGAACACTTCGTACTCCAGTAGAAACTCAAAGTCAAGATGTTCAAACAGCGGAACCGTCTCGGTAGCCGCTGCATTCAAGAACTCGTTGACCGAAACTTCGTTTTGCAGGGCTTTGGAGCTGGTAGACACAGTCTCCAAACCCTGCTGCTTCGCACGTGACGCTTTCTATGACAGGCTCATGATACCAAAAAAGAGTCCAACCTCGTACGAAGAGT